>JBJEAG010000001.1:0-4888 GCA_051868855.1 Alloprevotella sp.
CCCAGCCCTTACGGACTGGGCTGACAGTTCGGTCGCTTGCGCTCCCTCATCGGGCATGCAGCCCTCACCATCCGATCAAGGGGGTGTCCTCCACAAACATCAACGTATTCAATTCATTAAGACGGTTTACCGAACAGCAATAAAAGCTTTTCCGTTCATTCAGTCCGGATGGTGAGTGCCTACAACAGCTTAGATAAAGCTCACGGTGAAGCGGACGCGATGAATCGCGTTAGCCAACACTGTCGTCGCCGTCCGCCCTGCACGTGGCTACCGATGGAAATGGAACGGTGGCTGTGTGCAGTGGGACACTGCACCTCCTAAAATGCTTTCATCGCGGATGGAGACATCGTCATCACTTCCGCTCCACACGTAGTAACATTTGAAAAACTTTTAGCGAACAGTAATAATCAACAAAAAGGCTGCGTCGGAGTTATCCTCGCTGACGCAGCCTTCTGATATGAAACAGTTATCGTTTTATTGTTTTGTTCCGACAAACTTCCAAGTAATATTGCCACTTACAAATTCAAGGTTCAACTGGTTACCAAGGAACGTTCCTTCGATGGAGTAGTTTGTTTCGCTTGTCAAACTGATAGAACCGTTGCTGTTGATTTTTGTAACCATGTTTACTGCTGTCATGTTAAGTCCAAATTCCTCACAGATGAGGCGACTGATGCGTACGGTGCTATCAGAGAGTTTCTCAATAGTCACATAGCATGCTGCAGGTGCATCGGTGTAACCCATCGGTTTCAGTGTTCCGGAGTAGTTTCCGGCAAGCAGGTCGGCGTTTGTCATGGGTGCGTCATCGTCAGAGCAGCCGGTGAAACCGAGACACAAGGTCATCATCACAAGAAGGGTAGAGAAAAGATACTTCTTCATAGGTTTAAGGTTTAAAAAGTTAAATAAAATGGAGGATTATTCTTTTGCATATCTGCCTTTCTTCCTTACACCGTGCCTCGACTACTCGTTCCTTTTCCCTTTTGCAGTTCTTCGTAGGCTTCGTTCCTCATGTCGCGGGAGAGGTCGGCAAAGAAATCGTAGTGCAGGATTTTGGAGATGCGGCGCAATAGGAGCGTGTCCATGTCGCTGCGGCGGAAGATGTCGTAGATGTTGGTGCGGTCGCAGTTCAGTTTTTTAGAAAACCAAACCACGGTTCTTTCCTGTTGCCTCAGTTCTTCTTGCACAAGTTTTCCAAGATGCACCATACGCTTCTGTTTAAGGAACGTTGTGAGCGCCCCAAATGAGAGTTAGTTCGCTTTGCTGCGAGAAACCGTTGGATTTGTCGGTCTCGGCGGAGTTTTAATTTTAAAATTTGTCCGTCCGGGAGTGTCTAATGTTATGATGACTTAAACCAATCGTTTATCTCGCTTGCAAAGTTAAAGCGTACTTATTGCTCCCCTTTCTTCTTTGCGCAGTACATCTTTTTGCAGATTTGTATAATTTATTTCATTTTCCTCTAATTCCGTAGTATTTTATGCTTCCGAGCCTTGTTCGCGTTGCTTTTTTCAATCAATACGTGCGAAAAACGGCGGCGGACGATGGAAAGGAAACTACGTTTTTTTTACATATCTTTTTGTAAATCTTTCGAGAGGTCGGCGAAGAAGTCGTGGTGGAGGATTTTGGAGATGCGGCGCAGCAGCAACGTGTCGAGGCTGGAGCGGCGATAGATGTTATAGACGTTTGTGCGGTCGCAGCACAAGGCTTGCGCAAGCCAGGTGGAGGTGTTTCCCTGCTTCTTCATGACTTCTTGGATGGCTTCTCCGATGTGTAGCATAGTTTCTTCGTTTTGATGGGTTGCTTTCTATCCACAAAGAGTGGAAACATTGGAGAAAAATATCTTGTCTGCGCAGTTTTTTATACGAATCGTTCAGTTTTCTTTATCTATGATATAAAAGGAATGCCACAGCGTGGGTGTGCTGAGGCATTCCATGGTGTGTTCGTTCGTTTTTTCAGTGTCTTTGTCGGCGCACGCTGAGACCGCTGCCGGAACTGCTTTTGGGCTTGGTGGCTTTGGTTTTGGTGCTCTTCGTCTTGGACTGCTTCGGTGTCTTGGCGCTTCCCGAGGAGGCAGAAGACGAGGAGGATTTGACGCGAGTGGTGCGGGCAGAGCTGGTGCGGCGCGAGGGCGCGGCGGAGCGGCGTGCGGTTCTGGCAGCCTTTCCTGCGGCGGCGATGGAGTCAGCCTCGGCAGCAGCGAGCGAATCGGCTTTCAAGCGGGCATAGTAGGCAGAATCCCTGCCCCAAACGTGTTCTTGGAGGTCGGTGAGTTCCTTTTCGATTTTCTTTTGTTCCTGCTTGACGGCGGTTTCGTCGGGGCAATAGTTCGCAATGAGTTTGTCCTGCAGGTTTACGGTCTTATAGATTTCCCCTTCGTAGCGGTGGGTCGTGAAGAAGTCGTCAGCCGAGAGCATGGCGGCGTTGTTCAAGGAACTTCCCATGAGCATGAGTTTGCCGAGATAGGGCGCCACGTCCGACATCTTCACCCAAAACATGGGGTATTGCGCCAGTTCTCCGCCAAAGTCGGCGTCGCCTCTCATGAGGACGGGGCAGAGCGCGGTGACCTGTGTGCGGAAGGTGGCGGTGTGTTGGTCGAAGTAGGTGCTTTCCTTGATGAAGAAGGCTTTGACCTCGTCGGAAGGCAGGTCAGCGTCGTTCACCTTGATGCGCTCGTCCTTTGACTCATAGAAGATGTGGTAGCGGTCCATGATTTCCTTCGCCTTGACCACGTTGTCGGCGGTGAACTTCTCGTTTCCGTCGAGTTTGTAGTCGTAGGCTTTGACCTGTCCGCGCAGCACGAGTTTGAAGAGATAGGTGAAGAGATTCTGTTTTCCGTCCTGGGGAGTGACGGGATAGTAGAGCACGGCGTTGGCATCTTTTGTGAGGTCAAGCTTCCGATAGAGGTCTCTTCTCCAGGCGGCGTCTTCGGGCATCGCCTGTGCGGTCGGGAACTGCCTGTAGGCACTTCCTTGTGGCGCATTGGCTTGTGCCTGTTGTTTTTGTTGTTGTTCGGCACGTCGTTTGGGCGGCTGTGCCACTGCTGCGGTGGCGCAGGCAAGGCTCAGAGTGAGCAGGGCAAGGCGGATTATGTTCATTGCGGGTCAGTTTACGATGATTTCGAGCGAACCGTTGAGCGTTCGGGTGATGCCGTCGGGTCCGATGGCTTTGACGCGTGAAATATAGAAACGTTGTCCTCTTCGCAGTTCGCGCATGAGGTTGCGTTGGTTTTCGGTGAAGTTGGGTCCTGAGGAGGGTTCGGGGCGGAAGTTGCCCATGCGGTCGGCGAAGACCGTCTCGAAGCTGAGGACTTTGAAGGGAATGTTGAGGAGTCCGTCGTCGATGGCTGCGCCGAGTCCTTGTGCGCCGAGCAGCGTTCCTTTGGCGAGTCTTCCTCCCTTGAAGCGGTCTGTTCCGACTTGGATGTAGGCTGTCGGGTCAGGGAGTTTGCGCACTTGGAAGGTGAAGACGCCCATCTGTCGGGCGGCGCCTTTGACCTGTCCCGTGACGGTGAAGGTGACGGTGGAGCCGACCTGCGTGGGGCGAGCCAGATATTTTCCCGTGCCTGTTTTGGTGAGGCTGCCTCCCGTCATGGCGAGGGAGATTTGGTCGTTGGGAATGCCCGAGGCGCTGACGGAGATGGGGTTGTCGAAGCCGGCGTAGAGGACGTTCATGAGGTCGGCGGCGACGGTGGCTCCGGCGGGCGGGGCGATGACATTATATTTCTGTGTGAACTCGCGGCGGATGATGTCGCCGGCGGCGTTCGGCATGAGGATGTAGCCGGAGAAAGAGTACTGTCCCGGTCCGCCGGCGGTGAAGTTGTAGTTGCCGTCGGCAGCGATGCGGCGTCCGTTAACATAGATTTCGGGGCGCTGGGTCGTATCCACCGCCGCCATGAAGATGTGGGAGCGGAAGGTCTCTCCGGGATAGAGCGTGGTGGCTTCCGCGCTGACGTAGGCGTTGAGTTCATTGACGCGGATGTCCTTCATGTCGATGTTGGAGAGGAGGTTGTGAATCACCTCGTTCTCCGCCTTTCTGACGTCGCTCTGGAGTTTGGAGAGCATGGTGCAGGCAGCGATGGAAGGCATTTGCTCGAACATATACTGCTGCCAGTTTTTCCCGAGGTTGTCCTCGCCCGGCGGCACGTCGGTGTTGAGGTTGGAGGCGATGATGGCTTGTCGGCGCGGGTCGGAGACGAAGCGGAGGATGCGGTTGCGGAAGGAGTTGATGGCGTTGAAGAGGTTTTCGCCTTGTCCTTTCCGCGGTGCGAGCATGATTTTCTCCGCTGCGTTGAGGTCTTCTTTGTTTTGGAGATTGTCGGGGTCTCCGTCAGCGCCGTCGGTTTCTCGTGCGATGGCATGTCGGAGGTCTTCGGCGAGATTGTAGAGCGAGTCACTCATTTGCTTCACCTGCATGGCTTTCTCATACCACGGTGCGACTTTGTTCCGGTTGGCTTTGAGTTGCGTTCGGAAGTCGTTGTAGAGTTCCTCGTTTTCTTTCATGGAGTTTCCTGTGGTGAGTCGCAGGCTGTCTCCGACGAGTTGGAAGCCCTTCAGCACGTCGCTTGACACATTCAGCGCCAGCATGGCCAACAACACGATGTACATGAGGTTGATCATTTTCTGACGTGGCGAGACGGGTCTTTTCTTGATGGTGGACATGGTGGGAAGGGTATATGGGGTCTAAAGAGTCAAAGAGTCAAGAGTCAAGAGTCGAAGAGACAAAGAGTCAAAGAGACAAAGAGTCAAAGGGTCAAAGAGAGACCATGGATTTCACGGATAAAACGGATTTGACGGAGGTCGCAAAGACTTTTTGTCTCTTTGACTTTTTGTCTTTTTGACTTCAGAAAAAGGGTTTTGCAGGGGTTTTGCAGGGGTTTTGCAGGGTTTTTGCAGGG
>JBJEAG010000002.1:0-4866 GCA_051868855.1 Alloprevotella sp.
TGGCATGATGAGAACAGGTTTTGAGGAAGATGGTTTGAAAAAGATTTTTCGCGCCACAAATTTATTGATTTTCGCTGCTTTGAGGTTGCGAAAATGCGCTTTCCAACATATTTCGAAAAAAATTCATTTTTCTTTCCGCTGCGCAAAAAGACTGCGCAACGAGTGTTTTCCTTTGCACTCGAAAACAAAAAGCGTTCTTTGACTGTCATATAAGATGAGTGCCGTTGGTAAGGGTTACTTCATCCTTTTCTTACGATTGGGACGTTGGTTTGAATCCGACCTTCGCTTGGCGATGTAGTTCAGTGAATAGAATACAATCCTGTTGAAAACCTTATCGTCTGTTGCCTCATCTTTCTCTTGCAAGTGCCGTAGGTGGAACATACTTCGAGAATCTAAGTAGTGGATTTGTTTAGTCCCATCGTTTGTTGCCTTGCAAAATTACAGCACTGTTGACGTAGTGTGACGTTACTTCGTTTGCTAAACCATGATGAGGTTTCCGGTCTTTCCGAAAAACCAGTGTAGGGTGTCTTCCCTAAAGTCGCCGCACGAAAGTTTCACAGTGTTTTTCATTTCAAGGAAGTGCCGTAGCGAAGGAATACTTCAGACAAGTTTGGGACTCGTTTATCGACAAAATCCTCCGCGCCAATTGCCTTCCTTTCTTCTTTCACAAATAATTCAAAAGTCATGAGTTTCAACCAATTTCTTCAAGCAAACAAAACGGTGCAAAATCATGAAGGCGCCGCCTCTTTCCGAATGACGCCCGAGATGGAACTTTACACCTCCGTGTGTTCCATGTCGCTGCAACCCAAGTTCTATGAAACGCCTCTGGAACAGGTGAACCGTGTGTCGCAACTTGTCAGCAAGGTGGATCCGGTTTTTGTGGCGAAATTGGCAGTCTATGCACGTCGTGAAATGTACCTAAGAAGCGTTCCCCTGCTCCTGCTGGTGGAATTGGCGAAGGTTCACAACGGCGATGACCTCGTCAGCCGTGCTGTCGAAAAAGTCGTCATGCGTGCCGATGAAATTGCTGAACTGCTGATGTGCTATCAGTGGCGCAACTCGCAGGTTCTTGCAGAAAACGGAGAATGTTCTGCCGGCTCTTGCAAATGCTGTGATTCCTCAGCACCTTCGGCAGATAAGGCGGAACATGGTGCCGCTGCCGCTCCACAAAAGAAACTTGCCCGACTTTCCCATCAAATTCAGGTGGGACTCCAAAAGGCGTTCAACAAATTTGATGAGCATCAGTTTGCAAAATATGACCGTGACGGCAACGAAGTGAAATTGCGCGACGCTCTTTTCCTCGTTCACCCCAAAGCAAAGGGCGAGGCGCAGCAAGAGATTTTCAACAAGATTGCCAACAAGTCTCTGAGCGTTCCCTACACCTGGGAGACGGAACTCTCTGCCCTGGGACAGCAGGTGTTCGATTCGGACGAAGCGCGGCAACAGGCCTTCAAAGAGAAATGGACTGAGCTCATTGAGAGCGGAAAGTTGAGTTACATGGCGCTGCTGAGGAATCTTCGCAACATTCTTGAGGCAGGCATAGATGACGAAGTCTTGAAAAGCGTGGCAGAACGCATCTGCAACGCCGACGAGGTGAAACGTTCCAAACAGTTTCCGTTCCGTTTCCTTTCTGCCTATAAAGAATTGAAAAACGTCACTTCGCTCCAGACCTCGCAGTTGCTGACGGCACTGGAAAATGCCGTCGGTGTCAGCGCGGCGAACATTCAAGGTTTCGCATCGGACTCCAAGATTCTTCTTGCTTGCGACATGAGCGGTTCGATGGAGCAAAGTCTCAGCACTCGCAGCAAAGTGATGCTCTATGAGGTTGGAAACATGCTTGCCATGATTTTGAAGAGTCGTTGCGACAAACTTATCTCCGGAATCTTTGGCGACGAATGGAAAGTGCTCAATCTTCCTCAAAACCAAATCTTGAGCAATACGATTGAAATAGGAAATCGAATCGGCGAGGTGGGTTATGGGACGAACGGAATGAAACCTCTCGCGTGGTTGTTGCAGGAGAAAGTGGTGGTGGACAAAGTTTTCTTCTTCACCGACTGCCAATTTTGGGATTGTGGCTGTCGTCGTTCCACTTTCTTTCTGCTTTGGGAGGAGTACAAGAAGATTTCGCCCGATGCACACCTCTATTGCATTGACCTCGCCGGCTATGGTCATGCTCCCATTGAACTTCGTCGCTCAGATGTGACCTTGGTTTCCGGTTGGAACGAACGAGTCTTCGAAATGCTTGCCAACATTGAGAACAGTCAGGGCACGACGGAGAGAATCATGGAAACAGAGTTGTGAGATTTGGCAAAACCATCTGACTCCGAAATTCCGAACTTTGCTTCTTGAATCAGATTTTCTCTCCATTTGCTCCCCATTTTTTCTAAAAAACGACTCTTGGCAAGAGGCGCGGCTGAAAACGCCTTCCGTTTCTGTTCCTTCAGCAGCCTCGCCGACGGAATCGGCGGGAACAGTGGCGAGTCGGGTTGGGAATGAGAGCCTGCCGACAGAATCGGCGGGAATGGTGGCGAGGCGATTGGGAGGGAGAGCCTGCCGACGGAATCGGCGGGAATGGTGGCGAGTCGGGTTGGGAGGGAGAAAGCATCAGCCACCGTTCCAAGCGATTCCGTCGCTTGGAAATCTTTGTGTGTGGCTCACCCATTTGCAATTAGTTCCGCCATTTTGTTGAGTTCCAAGCACTGCTCTCTTGTGATGGTTCTTTTTTCTGTGTGAAACTCCCACGGACTGATTTGGAGAAGCAACCCTTTGGCGCATGCATCAAAACTTTCACCGGACGGTTTGTAAATCTTCGGAAAGCCATTCTCTCGAAGCAGGATGATACGATAACCACGATTAAATGCTTCACGGAAAACCTCCTTCTCTTTCGGTGCGATTGCGGTTCCAACAAGCACACCTCCTCGTTCGACACACGCAAACCATTTGTTGAAAAGCAGTGCGTTCTCTTCGTCAGAATAGTGGCGATGAACAATCACTGCCACCTTGTCCGGAATGTCCAGCAAAAAACGATTCCCCACAATCTGACATTTCTTTCCGGCAACTTCCTTGCCTTGAATCACCGTGAAAAGATGGGGATACTTCCGCTTAATCAACAATCGGCGAGGGTTGTCGTCAAGATACCTTTTCCATTTCTCCAACTGACCGGATCGTAAAAGGATTTTATCGTTATAGCCTGTCTCAAACAGTTTGCGCTTGCAGTTTGCAGTCATCCCGTAAATTCTCTGGTAAACCTGACTACATCCGAACTTAAATCCTGCCACAATTTTTCCAAGTGGACAGTGCCGGGGCAAATCTTCGTTTACGTTTACAATGAGATGAATATGATCCGGCATCACACATACTTTCCATACTTCAACCATCGGATAGAATTGATGAATCTTACGAACTTCTTCATCCATGATGCATGTGCCTAATTTAGAGAGTTCGACTCGTGGCAAATCATAACCCCAGGAATTAGGTTCAACGCTGCCTTTCAACTCTCCAAAGAGCGATTCACGCGTTTCAACCACAAGAGTGAGTAAATAGGTTCCTTTTTTGTAGTAGTCGTGCCAAGGACTCCTTCGTTTCATCGAAGGCTTTGTGTTTGCAAGCTTAACTCTTTCAGATTGATGCTTTTGGCGATTCAGATTCATTGCTGTCTCTCCTTTCTCTTTTCTTGCCTCACCGTTGCTTTCGGGAGAGGCTATTCGGAGAGGGCGAGGCGCAGCCCGAGTTCGTAGGTGCAGTTGTTGGGCGAGCTGCCGCTCCGGTTCGAGGAGCGGCAGGCTCCGGGAGGACCGCTCCAGCCGACACCACGGCTCACGCGGTCTTTCCCACTGTCGGCACCGGTGGGATTGGTCTGATTGTGACTACTGTAACTGCTGTACCGGTCCTGACACCATTCCCAAACGTTGCCCGACATGTCATAGATGCCGAGTTCGTTGGATTGTTTGGTCTTCACGGGGTGAGTTTTGTGGTTGCTGTTTTCGTAGTACCATGCCACGTCGTCAATGCGGCTGCTGCCGCTGTATTGCGTGTGGCGGCTTTGGTTGCCGCCGCGGGCAGCGAACTCCCATTCCGCTTCGGTGGGGAGGCGGAAATGTTTGCCTGTGAGGGAGTCCAACATGTTGATGAAGGTTTGGCATTTCTTCCACGACACCTGCTCTACGGGAAGGTCATCACCTTTGAAACGAGAGGGATTGCTGCCCATCACCGCCTCCCACAGTGCCTGCGTCACCTCCGTTTCGCCGATATAGTAACTGCTAAGCGTCACTTGGTGAGTCGGTTCCTCCCAATCGGATGTTTTCTCCATCTCCGAGGTGGCGCCCATGGTGAAGGTGCCGCCGGAGACATATTTCATGCGATATGTGACATTGCCCACGCGCAGCACCCCGTCTTGATAGGTGGCAGTGACGTTAGGTCTTGGTTTGGGTTTCGGATGCTTCCCTTTGTAGGGACATACATTAACAAGTTTGTTGCAAGTGTAGCAAAAAGACACTTGCCCCATGCCACTGAGCACAGAGAGGCAGAAGAAGAAAAGGAGAAGTTTGGTTTTCATTGTTGTGGATGTGGGTTGCTTGTAAATTGATTCTTTGTTTTTAGGAGGGATGCCCCTCACTTCTTGTTGTTTGGCAAGGCTCACCTTATATATTACCTGATGACGAAATTGACGTTTGCTTTGCCTTGGTCAAGCGAACATCAGCCGAGACAAAACTAAGACTATTTCAAGATTTGGGCAAGAGAAAATGTCTTTATCCTCTCGAAAAGTGTAGTTTCTTTAACCTGCATTATTCATACTCGTTCCTACTGCAAGACCTAACTGGCAGCACCTCAGCGTGGTGCTCGCTCTTCCTCTTTGAAAGTAGGATT
>JBJEAG010000003.1:0-19701 GCA_051868855.1 Alloprevotella sp.
GTGCAAGCAAGCAAACTGCGTTGGAGGAGGGAGCGTTTGAGAGTCATGATGAATGTTTTTTTCACGATATATCTTTTTCGTTTTTAGCGCTTGGCGCGTTCGCGTTCGGCGTTTCTGTTTTTCGGTGTTTTCTTCGGGTCGGCTTTTTGCTTCACGAGTTCCGAGGGTTTCTGCTGCAGGAGCGGCAGGGTTTTGACGTTCCAGCCTTGCTCGATGTCCCAGTTGGTTTTGATGTGGAAAGGCTGAGGATAGTAATAGACCTCTTCTGCCTGTCGCTGTTCGGCATAGCATCCCGTGTCCCACTTTCCGTTTCCGTTTTTGTCGGCAATGAGTCTGACGTAGTAGGTTCCTTTCGGGAGATAGAAGAAGTCGGCTCTGCCGTCCTTCACCTCCACTTGTCTGAGCGGCGTTCCGTTCGATGCCAAGAGTTGGGCGAAGGCGGGACCTTCCACGCCGGAAATCATCAGGAAGAGGGAACCGAACTGGTCTTCCGTCGATACTTGCACTTTCTGGTCGCGCTGTCGGTTCACCTTGCCCGACAAACCGACCATGCAGGCGGAATCGACGTTCAAAACATATTGCTGCCCCGGTCTCCATTCCGCTCGAAGCGTATATGCCAGCCGGTTCAGCGAATCTTGCTCCAGGCGGAAAGGCGCGACGTGATAGGTGCTGTCTTTAAAGAGGAATAGATGGAAACCCGACGTATCGACCTTGGCAGGTTCGGGCAGCGTGAAGTGGAGATTCTGCACGGGCGTAATCTCGGCAGGGAAGTCATATTTTATCTTCAACGGATCGACGGGCGGCGTTTCCTCCGAGAAGTCTCCCTTCTTGTGTCTTCTTTCGCGCTGCTTTTCCCATTTGGCAAGGTCTTCGGCTTTCATGCGCTGCCGTTTCTCATAACTGAAGCGGGGCACGAACTCCAGCGTGTCGGATTTCATGACGTTGAGTTGGGTGCTGTCGTCCGTGGCTTCGTAGGTGAGGAGAATGCGGAGCGTGTCTTGGTTCACGAGTGCCGTGTCGCGAAGCCAATAGGTGATGGTGTCGTTTCCGACGCTTCGCATTTCTTCAAAGGCGTTTTCGTGGTTAAAGTTCAGCCCGCGCACTTCGGGAATGTGGGCGGAGGGGGCAGTGAAATATACCTTCATATATTCCGGTTCTCTTTCCGTCTTGAGCAGAATGCGGGTGGGGTTTTGCTCGGAAAAGGCAAGGAGGAGGAGATTGTCGGGCATGTAGTGCGTATAGTTCACCTGCTTGATGGTGTCGATGCGGACGGTGTCAGCCCAAAGCGTGTCGTTGCGGGTGTCGGCGAAGCAGTAGGGGCGGATGGTGTCGCGACTGAACGCCAGTTTCTCGCCGCGCTGATAGCGGTAGTCTCCATCCATGTCGCTGAGCGCGTAGAGGAAATACTTTCCGGGCTTCACGCCTTTGATGGAAAAGTGTCCCGCGCCGTCGGTTCGTGCCACTCGGTCGAAAGGTTTCGAGACGAAGGCGGAGTCGGCAAGGTCAGAGTGCAGCCCGACGAGCATTCCTTTCACGGGTTCAAGGTCTTCGGCTTGGAGCACGTGTCCCGAAACTTCCAACGTGTCGAGTTCTGCTCCCGTGGAGAAGACGTAGGTGAAGTTGCCGAGCGGATTTCCCTCGTTGTTATCGACGATGGCGTCGCTAAAGTCGATGGTGTAGGTGGTGTTTTCTTTGAGCGTGTCGAGGAGATTGACGGAGATGCGTCTGCCGGAGGTTTTGATTTCGGGCATTTCGATTTGCGGCGGAGAGACGATGAGTTTCTCCTGTGCGTTTTCGACTTTAACTATCTCGTCGAACTCGATGGTGATTTTCTTTGCCTTTTGTCCCTTTGCTCCGAACGCCGGATTCATGCCGACGATGCGCGGCGGCGTCTCGTCGTAGGGTCCGCCGTCGGGTCCCGAGCCGGGATTGGCACAGGAAAGGAACGTGAGGATTGTCAGAAGAAAAAGAAAAAATGTATTTCTCATTGTCACTGCGGCTGCGCCGCGTTTCAGAGTTTCAAATTTCAGATACCACGGATGGAACGGATTGGGCGGATGCAAACACGGTCGGGGAGTGCCAAGCAGCAAGGGGCGGGACCACCCGCCCCGACGAGCGTCTATCCCACAAACTTCAGCACTTCTTCAATCACCTTGCGGTCGTTGGCGAGGCGGGGCACTTTGTGTTGTCCGCCAAGTTTCCCGCGGCTCTTCAGCCAGAGGTTGAAGGTGCCTTGCGGCGCTATGACGAGTTCCGGTTTTTGGAGCGTGATGTTTTTGAAGCGTTTTGCCTCGTAGTCCGAGTTCACTTGTTGGAGTGCGGAGTCCAGCACTTCCATGAAATGTTCTGCGGAGTCCGGCATTTGGGAAAACTCGATGACCCACTGGTGTCGGCACTTTCCCTCGCTGTCCATGAAGACCGGAGCGGCAGTGTATTCGCTGACGCGGGCTCCCGTCGCCCGACAAGCGGTTTCCAATCCTTTCTCCGCGTTATCGACGATGAGTTCTTCGCCGAAGGCATTGATGAAAGATTTGGTGCGTCCGCTGATGATGAACTTGTAAGGTTTGGTGGACGTGAACTTCACGGTATCTCCGATTTGGTAGCGCCAAAGTCCGCCCGAGGTGGTGATGACAATGGCATAGTTCTTTCCCGTCTCCACTTCCCAGAGGGGCACTGCTTTCGGATTTTCGCTGCCCACTTCTTCGAGCGGAATGAACTCGTAGAACACGCCGTAGTCAATCATCAGCAGCATCGCAACGTCCGTCGGGTCGTCCTGCAGACCGAAGAAACCCTCCGAGGCATTATAGGTCTCCATGTAGTGCATCTTGTCGCTGCGAATCAAGCGATGATACTGCTCTCTGTAGGGAGTGAACGCCACGCCTCCGTGGAAGAACACTTCCAAGTCGGGCCAAATTTCATCGATGGTCTTTTTACCCGAGATTTCCAGCATGCGCGTCAGCACAGCCATCATCCAGGACGGCACGCCCGAGATGTTCGTCACGTGGCTCTTCAGTCCGATTTCGGCAATACGGTCGCGCTTCTCTTCAAAGTCCGAGAGCAGTGCAATTTTCTTTTCGGGCACTCTGACGAGATTCACCGCCGGGTTGATGTTTTCGATGAGAATAGCGCTGAGGTCGCCGACCAGCGAGTGAGGGAGGTTATAGTTTGGCGCATGGCTTCCGCCGAGAATCAACGCTTTTCCATCGAAGAGGCGGCTTTGCGGATTATTGCGGAGATAGAGTGCCACGGCGTCCGTTCCTCCGGCATAGTGCGTGTCTTTCAATCCTTGCGGACTGACAGGGATGAACTTACTCTTGTCGGCGGTCGTACCGGACGATTTGGCATACCATTTCACTTTTCCGGGCCAGAGCACGTCTTTCTCGCCTCTTCTCATTCTGTCCACTTCCCCTTTGAGGTCTTCGTAGGTCGTCACTTTGCTGTTGGCGGCAAAGTCTTCATAGTTCTCCATACGGTCGAAGCCGTGGCGCACGCCCCATTCCGTGTTTCGTGCTCTTTGAATAAGGGCAGCGAGCACGTCGCGCTGAATTTCTTCGGCGTGCAGTTCATATCGTCCGATTTCTTTCAGTCTTCGGGCAAAGAAAGGTCTGAGGATGGATGTGATACTCATAGTTTGGGTTGGACAGGTGATACGGAATGGACAACATTCGTCCTGTCCCGTCGAAATTGCACGGCAAAGATAGCGAAAAACCAAACGTTTCGTAACTCCTATATATATAAAGGAGTGGTTCAGACCGCAATAAAGTGGCAAAAAGCGGAAAAATCAAACAAAACCGCCTGCTTTTTTCACGTTTTTTTCTTCCCTTCCGTCATTCTTTCCTTGGGAGTCGTCACTTTTTTCTTGGGAGTTTTCATTCTTTCCTTGGGATTCGTTGGTGTTCGCCATAATGATGAACACGTGTTCGCCGTAACGATGAACACGTGTTCGCCATAATGATGAACACGTGTTCGCCATAATGATGAACACCAACGACTCCCAAGAAAAAAGTGACTACTCCCAAGGAAAGAAAATTGCCACGGCAGAAAAAAATTATTTTCTCTCAGTCTTTTCTCATTTTCTATTTTAAACTTCTCATTTACGCTTTCCCATTTTTCTATTTTCTTTTTTCTCCTTGCCATTTTCTCTCCGAAAAAAACATGTGGAAAACCCGGTGGAAAAACGGTGAAGAAGGCAGTGGAAAGAGAAAGGGAGGAAACAGCCTCAGCACGCCTTTTCGTTTTCCACCGATTCACCGCGTTTTTCACCTTCCAAAACCCGGTTTTCCCACAGTTTTCCCCGAGATTATTCACAGAAAACTTCCGAGGCGCTCGGTTTTTCACAGGATGTGGAGAATGGCGAGGCGTATTTCCCAACTCCTACCCTCTTTAAAGGGAATCCCAAGCAATTTTTGCTGTGGAAAACGCAGTGAAGAAACTCGTGGAGAAAGTGGATTCTCAATTCACCAAATTTTCTCGCCCTTTTTTCTCGCCGCTTTCCACAGCCTATATATATCAGCATGGGTAACTTCTAATTATAAGAGTATATCCAACGAAGATAAAAGAATAAGATGATGAAAAGGAAGGTGGGGAAAGTGGAAAACGGGGAAAACGAAGGGACGGTCGCTCAGGCTTCCTCTTGTCGTTGCGAGCGTCGGTAGTCGCGCGGCGCCATGCCCGTGTGGAGTTTGAAATACTTTCGGAAGGTGAACTGCTCGGGGAATCCGAGTTCCGCGGCAATTTCTTTGATGGTGCGGTCAGTGTCTTTCAGCAGGATTTGCGCTTGAATCGTAGTGATTATCGCAATCCAGTCCGACGGGTTCTTCCCGGTGTGGGCTTTCACGAGGCGGGTGAAGTGGCTGACCGAAAGGTTGGCAGCGTCGGCATAGAAAGCCACGCTTCGCTCCTTGCGGCACCAACGGTGCACGTTGAAGATGAAATTCATGGCGAGCGAGGCGGTGCGTTCCTCTTGCGGCGGTTCGATGCAGCAGAGGGAATAGTAGTGGTGAACGAACTCCAGCAAAGTTTCCTGTTCGTGGAGTTTGACGAGCTTTTCCAAAAACATTTTCTCCTCCGCGTTGCTCGTCTGCTTCCACAGTTTCCGCTTCTCTTCAATGATTCGCTGTTTTTCGATGAAGAAGTTTATCTTCTCTTCGTTCAGCCGGACGTAAGGGTACTCTCGCATTTGAAGCCGCATCAGCGTGGCAAACATCGGTTGAATGACGGGGTAGAAAACGTCGGCGGTGTCCGTGATGCTGCAAATTTCAAAGTCGTCATCGCGGCTGATTTCGCAAATGAGAATGACGGGCGAGCGAAAGAAGAGCGTTCCTCGCTCCACTTTCAGCAGCCTGCCGTTCACGAGCAGTTCGCAGTTGCCTCGCAGGCAGAGCGTCATGCCCACTTTTTCTTTCAAGATTTTCAGTTCCATCGTTTTCATGCGGCGAAGATAGCGCATAAATAAAAGAAAAAACAAAGGAAAAGCGGAGATTGCTCAATAATTAGAAGATATTGCCCTTGTTCACCCCTTCAAAAAAGCAGAATTTTGCACCATCCTTAGTTCACACTTAAAACGTAAGATTTTATGAGGTTCAAAACCTTTGTTTGGATGAGCATTTGCTGGGGCGCCGCCTTGACTTGCGCCGCGCAAAGCATCACGCTGGAAGAATGCAAAAAGTTGGCGCGGGAAAACTATCCCCTCATTCGTCAATACGCTCTCATCGAACAGACCGAAGAGTTCACCGTGAAGAGCATAGAGAAAGGGAATCTGCCCCGCCTCGCCGTCAGTGCGGGCGCCACGTGGCAGTCGAAAGTGACGGAGTTGCCCGATGCGTTCAAGCAGATGCTTTCGTCCGCCGGAATTTCCGCAAAAGGAATGGCGAAGGACCAGTACCGCCTTCAGTTCGACTTGCAGCAAAACATCTACGACGGCGGGAAAATCCGCACGGCACGGGAGGTGGCGCGCAAGCAAAGCGAGGTGGAGAAGAGAGAAAACGACGTGAATCTCTACGCCTTGAACGCCCGCATCCACGACCTCTTCTTCAGCATGCTCTTGTTGGAGGAGCAGATAAGGTTGAAGGAAGAGCAGCAGAATCTGCTCAAAGACAACTGCCGCAAGGTGGAGGCTATGTGCGAGAAAGGCGTAGCCATGCAGAGCGATGTGGATGCACTGCGTGCGGAGGAGTTAGACGCCTTGCAGCAGACGGCGGATTTGAAGGCGTCGCGCCGAACCTGCGAAACTTTGCTTTCCCTTTTCATCGGACGTTCTTTGGAAGGCGTGGCATTAGAGAAACCAAAAGCGCCCGCGGCAAAAGGCGGCGAGGGACGACCGGAACTGCAATGGTTCGAAGCGAAAATGCGCCACAACGAGGAGTTGCAGAAGCAGTTGAAAGTAGGGCTGCGTCCCACGCTGGGCTTCCAGGCTTCCGGCTTCTATGGCTATCCCGGCTACGACATGTTTGAATCCATGTTCAGCCGCACTTGGAAGACGGGCATCTTGTTGGGCGTGCAGTTGAAGTGGAACTTGACTCCTTTCTATTCTTTCAAATCCGACCGCCGCAGGTTGGAAACGCAGCGCAGCCGGATTGAGAATGCGCGCGAAGTGTTCCTCTTCCAAAACCGCTTGGAGGCGGCGGAAGACAGCACAAATGCCGTGCGCTACAAAGAGATGCTCGCGACCGACGACCGCATCATCGAACTGCGCGAATCGGTCCGCAAGGCAGCGGAGCGTAAGTTGGACCTCGGCGTGATTGACGTGAACGACCTGCTGCGCGAAATCACGCGCGAAACCGCTGCCCGCATTGCCCGTTCCGTCCATGAGGTGGAAATGACGAAGAGTCTCTACGATTTGCAGAACGACACGAACCAATGAAACCACACCTTATAATATATACAGCAAACACCTTATTATATATAGAAAAATTCCAAAAGCATGAAAACCATAAAAAGCATTTGGGCGCTCGCATTCGGCGCATTGTTCCTTTCCTGTCAGGGCGACCAATTCAAGAGTGACGCCACGGGCGTGTTTGAAAGCACGGAGGTCATTGTCTCCGCCCAAGAGACGGGACGCCTCCTCGAATGGAAGGTGGAAGAAGGAAGGGCGATTGAAAGAGACTCCTATCTCGGGCGCATCGACAGCGCACAACTCGTTTGGAAACGTCAGTCGTTGCTGGCGGGACTTTCTGCCAACGACAGCAAACTCTTGGACGAGAAACGGCAGATTGCCTCGCTGGAGCAGCAGATAAGCAACCTCGAAAAAGAAAAGGCTCGCTTCGTGTCGCTCCTCCAAGCCAAGGCGGGCACGGAGAAGCAGGTAGATGATTTGGACTATCAAATCGCCGTCTTGCGCCGCCAACTCGCCGCCACGAAAGAGACGGTGGAGTCCGGCAACAAAAGCGTTTCGGCGCAGAGCCGTAACATACAAGCGCAAATCAGTCAGTTGGAAGATTGCATCGCCAAGTGCATCGTCCGCTCTCCCGCTTCCGGCACGGTGATGGAGAAATACGTCGAAGAAGGCGAATGGGTCACTCCGGGCAAACCGCTCTGCAAAGTTTCCGACCTGAAGACCATGAAACTCCGTGCCTACGTCACCGCCGAGCAAGTGAACGGCTTGAAGATTGGCGACAAGGTGAAAGTCTATGCCGACGAAGGCGAAGAAAGCCGGAGGGAATATGCCGGCACCGTCGTCTGGATTGCTTCAGAAGCGGAGTTCACGCCGAAAACCATTCAGACCCGCGAGGAACGCGCCAATCTGGTCTATGCCGTCAAGATTGAAGTGAAGAACGACGGCAAGGTGAAACGCGGAATGTATGGCGAAGTGGTGTTTTGATGAATGCTAAAGCCGCAAAGGTTTTGGCGTGTTTTATAAGAAAGAAATGAAAGCAGTTGTAGTCACCGAACTCAGCAAACGCTACGGCAGTCTCACGGCACTCCATCCCTCTTCGTTTGAGGTGGAGGAAGGTGAGGTCTATGGTTTGATTGGACCGGACGGCGCGGGCAAGACCACGCTCTTCCGTCTGCTCACCACGCTCTTGCTGCCCGACGGCGGCAAAGCAGAGGTGGACGGGCTGGACGTGGTGAAAGACTATCGCGAACTGCGCCGCCGCATCGGCTACATGCCCGGAAAGTTCTCGCTCTACACCGACCTCACCGTCCGCGAAAACATAGACTTCTTCGCCTCCGTCTTCCACACGAGTTTTGAAGAGAACCAACGGCTGATTGCCGACATATACTCCCAAATTGCTCCCTTTGCTTCCCGTCCGGCGGGCAAACTCTCCGGTGGCATGAAGCAAAAATTGGCGCTCTGCTGTGCCTTGATTCATGCGCCGCGGGTGCTCTTCCTCGACGAACCGACCACCGGAGTCGATCCCGTTTCGCGCATGGAGTTTTGGGACATGCTCCATCGGCTGAGAAAAGAAAACGGATTGACGATTCTCGTCTCCACGCCCTACATGGACGAAGCCACGCGCTGCGACCGCATCGCACTGATGCAAGAAGGCAACATTCTTCGCATCGACTCGCCTTCCGGTTTGATTGCATCGTTTGAGAAACCGCTTTGGCAGGTCAGCAGCAGCGACAACCACCGTCTGCTGAAAGATTTGCGCGAAACGGAGGGCGTTCTGAGCGCATTCAGTTTCGGCGAAACGGTTCACGTCACCCTCTCCCCCGCCCTTTCGTCCGCCGCGCTGCAAAGCCGAATGGAAGAAAAAGGAAATTCCGAAGTGGCGGTCGCACGAGGCGTTCCCTCCGTCGAAGACTGCTTTATGGCGCTGATGAGATGAACTTATGAGTGTTTTTTTATGGAAAAAAGCGTTTCGGCAAAGAAATAAGAAACGATGGAAAAGAAAAAAGTGATTGAAGCCTGCGGGCTGACCAAACGTTTCGGCGCGTTCACTGCCACCGACCACATCAGTTTCTCGGTCGAAGAAGGCGAAATCTTCGGCTTCCTCGGCGCGAACGGGGCGGGAAAGACGACGGCGATGAGAATGCTCTGCGGTTTGAGCATTCCGACCGAAGGCAAAGCCACCGTCGCGGGCTTCGACGTGGCGACGCAGGCAGAGCAGGTCAAGCGGAACATAGGCTACATGAGTCAGAAGTTCTCGCTCTATGAAGACCTCACCGTTTGCGAGAACCTCCGTCTTTTCGGTGGCATCTATGGCATGTCGTCCTCTCTCATCCGCCAAAAGACCGAAACAGTGCTTTCCGAGTTGGAGTTGCGCGACGAACGCAACGCCCGGGTCAGTTCTCTGCCGTTGGGGTGGAAACAGAAGTTAGCCTTCTCGGTCAGCATCTTCCACGACCCGCGCATTGTCTTCCTCGACGAACCCACCGGCGGCGTGGATCCCGTGACGCGCCGAAGATTTTGGGAAATGATTGGCGACGCTGCCGAACGCGGCATCACCGTCTTCGTCACCACGCACTATATGGATGAGGCGGAATATTGCCACCGCGTCAGCATCATGGTCGATGGGAAGATTGAAGCGATCGACACTCCCGCCCGCCTCAAAGCGCAGTTTGGCGGCAATGACATGTATGACGTCTTTTTCCACCTCGCCCGCAAAGCGAAGAGAAGTTAGGAGTATTTGGAGTAAAAGTAAAATAAAAATGAAGAAGTTTTTTTCGTTTGTCCGCAAAGAGTTCATCCACATTCGGCGCGACCGCCGCACGCTGATGATTCTGCTCTTGATGCCCGTCATCATGATTCTCTTGTTCGGCTATGCCATCACCACCGAGGTGCGCGACACCCGTCTCGGCGTGGTGGACCTTGCGGGCAACGAAACCTCGGCGCGCGTCATTTCGCGTCTTTCCTCCAACTCCTATTTCTCCCTCGACGCCCTGCCGAAATCCGTTGCCGAAGCCGAGCAACTCTTCAACGAAGGAAAAATCGACGTGGCTCTCGTCCTGCCCGCCGACTTCCCCTCCGAGGCAGCCCACGAAGGCAAAGCGCAGGTGCAGTTGCTCATCGACGGCATGGAACCCAACCAAGCCTCCGTGCGGGAAGGCTACGTTGTGAACGTGCTCACCATGCAAATGCAGCAGGAAATGTCAGCGCTCTCGCCGAATGTTGGGGGAACAAATGCGATGAAGATTGACGTGGTGACGCGCATGCTCTATAATCCGCAGGGAAAGAGCGAATACAACTTTGTGCCGGGCGTGATGGCTTTGATTCTGATGCTGATTTGCGTCATGATGACCGGCATTTCGATTGTGCGCGAAAAGGAGTGCGGCACGATGGAGGTGCTGCTGGCGTCGCCCCTTTCGCCGTTGGTGATTGTCTGCGCGAAACTTGTGCCCTACTTCGTGATTTCCTGTGCCAACGTCGCCACGATTCTTCTGCTTTCGGTCTTCGTGATAGGCGTTCCGATGGCGGGCAGCCTGTTCGTCTTCCTTTCCGTCACGTTGCTTTTCATTCTCGTGGCATTGCTGCTCGGTCTGTTCATTTCGACGGTGGCGCAGAGCCAGTTGGCAGCCATGCTCGTTTCGCTGCTGCTCATCGTTCCCACCGTCTATCTCTCCGGTCTCGCCTTCCCGATTGAGAGCATGCCCGCTCCGCTGCAGTGGCTTTCCGCCGTCATTCCGGCGCGCTGGTTTTTGGAAGCGGCGCGAAAACTCATGATTCAGGGCGTGGAGGCAGTCTATGTATGGCGTGAGACGGCAGTGCTTCTCGTCATGGCAGTCCTCCTCCTTTTCGTGGCGCGGAAGAAGTTCAAGATTCGTTTGTGAGCGGAGGTTATATATAATAAGGTATGCTTCGCTTGTGTAGTTAGATAAAGTAAAAAAACTCCAGCCCATGACCCTTCATTTTCTCTTGGAAAAAGAGTTCAAACAGATATTTCGCAACAGGATTCTTCCCGTTGTCTTCGTCATGCTGCCGCTCGTGCTCATTCGCATCATTCCCTTCGCCGCCACGCAGGAGGTGAAGAACCTCCAAATTGCGGTGGTGGACCACGACCACTCTTCCTCTTCGCAGCGCCTCATTCAGAAAATATGTGCTTCGCAGTGGTTCAACGCCGCTGCCGTGGAAGAGACCTATCGCGCAGGCGTCTCCCGCCTTGACGCCGGCGAAGCAGACTTTGTCGTGGAAGTCGGGCAAGACTTTGAACGCCGTTTGATGCGCGGCGAAAGCGCTCCCGTCATGGTCGCCGCCAACGGCGTGAACGGCATCAAATCGGGGCTGGGCAGTGCCTATCTCAACCAAATCATCCTCTCCTTCTCCCGCGAGTTGGCAGCGGAAAGCGGCGTGTCGGCAGGCACGAAGTTCAGCGTTTCTTCGCGTTTCCTTTTCAATCCCGAGTTGGACTATAAGACCTTCATGATTCCCGCCTTGATGTCCATGCTGTTGGTGTTGCTCGTCGGTTTCCTACCCGCCCTCAACATTGTCGGCGAGAAAGAAAAGGGCACCATCGAGCAAATCAACGTTACGCCGCTGAGCAAGTGGACTTTCATTCTTTCCAAACTCATTCCCTACTGGGTGATTGGGCTTTTCATCTTGGCTTATTCCATGCTTTTGGCGTGGTGGTTCTACGACCTTTCCCCCGCCGGCAGCCTTTGGGCGTTGCTGTTGTTTTCTTCGGTGTTCATTTTGATTGTGTCGGGTTGGGGTTTGATTGTGTCGAACTTCTCGGACACGGCACAGCAGGCAGCGCTCGTCATGTTTTTCTTTCTCATCATCTTCATTCTGATGAGCGGTCTCATCACGCCCGTCACCTCCATGCCGGACTGGGCAAAGGCAATTGCGGCGGTGAATCCCCTGCGCTATTTCATTGAAGCGTTCCGCACGATATACATGAAACCCGTCTCCCTCGCCGACCTCCTTCCCCACCTCCGCGCCCTCAGCATCTTCGTCGTGGTCATTGCCCTCGGCGCCGTTTGGAGTTATCGCAAACAGGCGTGAGGGAGAGGGAAGTTTTTCATTTATAATTATTTCCGAACAGCCAAAAAAGTGGTTCGCGGACGGCGTGGCGACGTTTCTGTCCGCCGATTTGTCATTCTTGTCCTCCGATTTGTCATTCTTGTCCTCCGATTTGTCATTTCTGTCCGCTATTCCCGTCAGTGTTTGCAGAACGAGTGAACACTTGTTCGTAGGACGAGTGAACACTTGTTCGCAGCAGGAGCGAACACCTATTCGCAGCAGGAGCGAACACCTATTCGCAGCAGGAGCGAACACTGACGACTCCCAAGAAAAAAATGTTGCCACGGCGGACAAAAACGAGTTTGTCAGCCGTGACGAGGAGTTTTGGGAGAATTTGATGCACGTTTGTCGGGCGTGGCGGCGACGCGGCAAACGCCCTTCCTCCATTGTTTTTCAGTTGTCCAAAGACTTGCAAAACAGTTGCAAAAAGCTTGCAAAACAGTTGCAAAAGGCTTGCAAAATGCCTGCAGATTTCTTGCAGAAAAGCAAGAAAAAATCAGAAGAGTTCGTGCAATCCGTGGTCAAAAGCCACCGTTCCCGCCGATTCCGTCGGCGGGCTTTTGGACAACCTTTGAACAACCTTTTGCCAGCCTTTTGCAACCTTTTTGCAGCCTTTTTGCAGCCTTTTTGCAACCTTCTTCGTCTCTTCTTCATTCTCTTCATTCTCTGAGTCTTCACACTTTTTTTCCGACACAACGCGCTATGTGTGAAGAAAAAGATGTTCCTTTGCAGGTCATTAATATCTTAACAGGGCTAATCAATCGTTTGATTTGCTTCCGCATAATGTTGAAACCTGTCGCACCGCTGATTGATTCGGTGCGTCGAACTAACTGACTTATCCTCACATTTATGAAATTGACAGGTAAGGTTCACTATGTCGGAGTGAACGACAGAACAAAACATCGCTTCGAAGGTCTTTGGATTCTTCCCCAAGGCGTGTCTTATAATTCCTATTTAATCCACGACGAAAAAGCCACGGCGCTTGTCGATACCGTCGATATGGCGTTCTTCCCGGAATATCTGGAGAAAATCAAGGCGGTGCTCGGCGAACGTGCGCTGGACTACGTCATCATCAACCACATGGAGCCCGACCACTCGGGCTCGCTTGCGCTCATCCGTCAGCATTTCCCCAACGTGAAACTCGTGGGAAACAAAAAGACGCTGGAGATGGTGCAGGGTTTCTATGGACTCGACACGGAGAACACGCTCTGTGTGGCGGACGGCGACAGCCTCGACCTCGGTCACCACAAACTTCGCTTCTATCTGACGCCCATGCTCCACTGGCCGGAGACAATGATGACCTATTGCGAAACAAACCACATTCTCTTCTCGGGCGACGCCTTCGGCTGCTTCGGCGCTCTCAACGGTCACGTCATGGACACGGACATGGACACGACGCCTTATTGGTCGGAGATGGAACGCTACTATGCCGCCATCCTCGGAAAGTTTGGTGCGCCGGTGCAGACGGGACTCCGCAAACTGAAGGATTTGGACATCCGCATGATTTGCTCGACCCACGGTCCGGTTTGGGTGAACGAGGTGAACCGCGCCGTCGATACCTACCGTCGCTTCTCTTCGGGCACGACCACGCCGGGTTTGGTGATATGCTACGGCAGTATGTATGGCAACACGCGCCGCATGGCAGAAGCAGTGGCTGAGGGTGCAGCGGAAGCGGGCGTGAGAAACATCGTGGTGCACGACCTGAGTGTGTCGCAACCTTCCTTTGTCTTGGCGGACATTTTCCGCTACGGCTCTCTCGCCATCGGTAGTCCGACCTACAACGGGGGACTCTTCCCCGTGGTGGACGACTTGCTGAAACGTCTCTGCGGACGCAGCGTGAGCAAACACCGCCTCGGCGTCTTCGGTGGCTTCACCTGGAGCGGACAGGCAGTGAAGAACATGCTCGCCTATAACGAGAAAATGAAAATGGAACTCGTGGGCGAAGGCTTGGAATGGAAACAGGGCGTCACTGCCGAAACACTCGAACAAGCACGCGCCTTGGGACGTCTGTTTGGAGAGTAAAAGCGACCCGCCTGCGGCGGTGTTTCAGTACAGCCATTGGTGCAATTGAATCTATCTTCTTTATATATGAAAAAAATTATTCGTGGGTGTTTACTTGCTGCGGCGTTGTGGTTGGGAGTGTGTCTTCCCTCGTCAGCACAGCGTGTGTCGGTGAAGTCCAACGCCCTCTATTGGTTGACAGGCACTCCCAACCTTGGTGCCGAGTTTCGTTTGAGCCGCCGCCTCACGCTTGACTTGGAAGGTGCGTTCAACAAATACCACGTTTCGAGTTTCCAAACCCGAATGATTTCCTTCTCCCCCGAGGTGCGCCACTGGTTCAGCCGTCGCCCCGGCACGGGACACTTCGTCGGCGGCACCTCCCTCCTTGCCGACTATCGCTTCACGCTCAGCGGTACGACCCACCACGGCGATGCCTTCGGCGTGGGTCCCGTCTATGGCTACTCCCTCCCGCTGGGGCGTCATTGGAACATGGAAGCCTCCGTCGGCGCCGGCGTCGTCTATTATCGCGAGAGAAAATACGGCACCTCCGAGCCCGAACCCATCGGTGTGAACCACAAAGGCTTCACCGTTGCGCCGCTGAAACTCGGACTCTCTTTTGTTTATGTAATTAAATAAAGTAGAAGGCAATATAACTCCCTGCCACACAATGAATCGTTTCCTTCGTCTTTTCCTCCTTTTCTTTGTCGTGAGTCTTGCCGCCTCCGCGCAGGACATCATCCGCGTCACCGGCGTCGTCAAGTCAAAGAACACCAAGAAGCCGCTCTATCAAGTGGCAATCTATGACTTCTTCACGAACAAAAAATATGAAACCGACGTCGATGGCCGCTTCGCCTTCGACACCAGTCCCAAAGCCACGCTCAGTTTCACCTACATCTTCGACCCCGTCACCGTCAAGGTGAAAGGCAGAAGCTACATTGAGGTGTTTCTCAACGACGACATCTTCATGACGCAACTCGACACCGCCGGCACGACGGTGCGCGCCTTGGAGACCAACTCCGTCGAAGCCACCACGATGGAAGTCGTCGGCGACACCATGCGCTTCGGCACGAACTTCCACATTCGCAACACAGACTTCGCCCGCAACTGCCGCCTCGTCGCACAAGGGCGCCTCATCAACAAAAACACCGGCGACACCGTCCTCACTCGTCCGCTGGTCATCGACGCTCCCACCTATCACCTCACGCAAGAGCGTCTCTACGGTTTGCGAAAGGAAGGCTTGCACGGCGACCCCCTCACGCCCTTCGTCACCGTCTTGAACGACAGTCTCTATCGCGAGAAGACGAGAGACTATGTCGTTTCCTACACCGACAAAGTGCCCGTTGAGAACAAGCGCGACCTCTGCTACCTTGAAGTGCGCTTCACCCGCGAGGACTATCTCCGCCTCCTCAGCGACACCACCGTCACCATTGCCAAGGGCTTCATCAATCCCATGCGCTGGCTGGACTTTGAGGTGCACGGCGTGGAGATTGCCGACTCCTCCTATTTCCCCAAGCAAAACCTCTCGCCGCGTCCCACGGGCGGCAGCATCGACCTGCGCTTCCCCGTGAACAAAGCCGTCTTCGACCTTTCCGACCCCCACAACGCGGCGGAAATGAAGAAACTCGAAGACCGCATGAAAGCCATCCTCGGCACTTCCGGCGCCAGCATCCTCAGCGTCAAACTGACTGCCACGGCTTCGCCCGAGGGAAACTATGCTCACAACGCCGAACTTGCCGACGAGCGTTTGGGCTATGCCTTGCAGAGCGTGAGCCGCTTCATTCCCGAGCGACTCCGCGAAGGCGTCGAAATGAAGAAGGCAGCGCGTGTGGCAAGTTGGAAAGAGGTGGCTGAACTGCTCCGCAAAGACAGTCTGACCGACGAAGCAAACGAAATAGAACGCATCGTCGCCGGCACTGCTGACCCGAACCGACAGGGCGCCGCCATCAAAAAGTTGCCGTGCTATTCTCTGATAAAAGAAAAATATCTCCCGCAACTCCGCTCCATGGCATACGAGATGCGCTACATCATTCAGCGCAAACTCCTGCCCGAGGAAATTGAGGAGAACTACCGGAGAGACTATCATCTCCTGGACCGCGCCGAGTTCTTCACGCTCTATCGCGCCGAGAACGACACGCTCCGCAAAGAGAAACTGCTGCGCCAGGCGTTGGAGGTCTATCCCTCCTTCTGGCTCGCTGCCAACGACTTGCAGGCACTCCTCATTGAAAAGGGAAAAGCCGAACCCGCACTGCTCGAACCATACGCCGGACGAAAATGGATTCTCACCGAACGCGTGCCGAGCGAGGTGCACGAGAACCAGGCGGCAGCGCTGTTGCTCGACGAACGCTACGGCGAGGCGTGGAAAATTTCCAACTCCATCGTGCCGACCGAACGCAACCGGATGCTGCGTGCGCTCTGCGGCGTCTTCAGCGGCAGACTGGAAGGAAACGCCGACGTTGTTGCCGAATCCTCGCCCCGCAATGCCGTCGTGATGGCACTGGTGCAGAAAAAGAACGAACAGGCACTCCGCCTCTGCGACAACCTTCCCGCCGGCGAAGCCATGACCCACTATCTCCGCACCGTCTGCCTCTGCCGCCTCGACCACGTGGTTGAAGCAGAGCAGGAGTTTGCGCAGGCTGTCACACTCGACCCCGAACTTGCCAAGATTGCCAAGTCGGACGCCGACATCACCATTGACATCGACAAAATCGGAGCAGCAAAATGAAAGATTTGAGAAACATCTTCCTCACAAGAACATTCTTCCTCACAAGAAAATGAAAACACTTTTCACACATTTATTATATATAGGAGCGCTGCTCGCCGCCCCGGCATTCGCGCAGACTTCCGCTGACTCGCTGCAAACAGAGCCGGAGGGGCAGGACGACGCCTTCCGTCACGTGCTCCAGAAACCCCGTGTCTCCAAGCGCTTTGACCACAAGACCTGGATGGACCACGCCTTCCTCGACGGCGGCGTCGGACTTCAGTGGATGGGTGCCCGCGACAACCTGACGCCCGGCATCGGCGGTGAAGTCGGACTCGGCGACTGGTGTACGCCGGAACACGGCTGGCGCGTCGGCGTGCAGTCGGGTTACTTCCGCATCCACGATGCCAAGACGAAATATGCCGGCGTCACGATGGACTATCTCTTGAACCTCACGGAACTCGCCTCCTACGGCGCTCCCGCCTTCCACCGCTTCGAGGTCATCGGCGTGGCAGGCGTCGAAGCAGACTATTCCCGCCGCCAAGGTCACAACGATTTCGGCTTCGGCGCCCGTCTCGGTCTGCGCGGACAGTTGGCAGTGAATGACTATATCTACGTTTGGCTCGAACCCCGCGCTTCCCTCGTGAAAGACAACGTGGCGCAAGAATACACCTTCCACCGCGCCCGTCCTACGGCGTCGCTCTTTGCGGGAATGGGCTATCGGGTGCCGGAACGCATGAGAACCGCGCCGCGCCCTGCCGAGAAACCGCGTCGCCGCTGGAACGACAGCATCTTCATTTCCGTTTCGGGCGGTCCCGCCTTCCTGCTCACCTCCATGAATTCCGAATGGAATGACCATGCCGGAGGCCGCATCTATGCCGGACTGGGCAAATGGTTCAATCCCCGCAGTGCGCTGCGACTCTCTGCCGGCGCCACCCTGCTGCGTCAGCCCGAAGGCGAACGTCTGAAGGGCATCACGGCACAGGCAGACTATCTCCTCAACCTTCACAACCTCTTCGGCGGCACAAAACTCGACCGCAAATGGTGGGTGAACGCCGTGGCTGGCGTCGGTTTCAACTGGACGGATGCCGAGCGTGGCGTGCAGAACTCCTGGGGCGTCGGTGCCGGACTGCAAGGAAACGCCCGCCTCTACAAGGGACTCAGCCTCACCCTCGAACCGAGAGTGGATGTCTATACGAAAGACTTTGCTTCCGCCCGCTCCACCGTGGAGGATTTCGACGTGATTCCCTCTTTCCTCGTCGGTCTGCAATACACCTCCACTGTCCGCGACCGCAAAACTTCGACTTCTGAACCCAAACCCGCCCGCAACCAAAAGACCGAGGAACTCCTCTTCGTCGAAGCCGGCGTAGGCGCCAACCTCATGGCAGGGCGCAACTCCTTCTCCGCGCCTTGGGACTATGCCCGCCCCTCCGGCTACCTCGGCATCGGACACTGGTTCACCGGCGTCCACGGCGTGCGCCTCAACGGTCAGTTCGCGCAGTCCGTCAATCGCGCCGACGAACGCAAGAAACACCTTGCCATCGGTGTGGACTATCTGCTCGGGCTGAGCAATTTGATTTACGGCGTGAACCCCGAGCGCAAGTTGGAACTGCAGGCTGCCGTCGGCATGAACCTCGGTAACGTCGAAGGCGAGCATCGTCTGCACTACGGACTCGAAGGCTCACTTCGCGGCGTGTGGCACCTGAACCCCCTGCTCGGTCTCTTCGTCGAACCCAAATTGCAGGGCTACAACCGTCACTTCCTCTCCGAAGGACTGACGACACGCAAGATTGACCTTATCTTCACGGGACTTGCCGGCGTGCAACTCAGCATGAACAAAGCCGGCAGAGGCGACCGCACGCTCGGCGAGGAAGTGCCCGGCGACTATGTTTCTCTCGCCGGCGGTGCCGCTGTGCCCGCCAACCACTTCAGCGACGGCAATTACTACTATCCCGTGGGTCGCGTCAGTTATGTGCATCCTTTCACCGCCGTCTCCGCCGTGCGTCTGAACCTTCAGGGACAGGTCGGCAAGCATGAAGGCATTCGCCATGCTGAAGGTGTTCTCGGCGCGGACTGGCTCGCCGATTTCAGCACCTACACCTACGGTCTCAACTCCTCTCGTCCCGTCTCTCTCTTGGCGTTGGCAGGTTTCAACGCCGGACAGCAATATTTCGGGGGCAACACCTATTTCTATGCCGACCTCCACGTCGGCGGACAGTTCTCCGTTCGCGCCGGAGAGAAGGTGCGTCTCTATGTGGAGCCTCAGTGGGGCTACCGTCTCTTCGGTCGTCCGACGGGCAATCGCTGGGGACGCTGGTCTCCGATGGCACTCCTCGGCGTGGATTATCACTTCCGCCGCGCCGCGCAGAAAGCGTCCTCGCATCCCGAGGCAGAGAAGAAGCAGTGGGCTTCCGTCGGACTGGGTGCGGGCGTCTATTCCGTGAACTTCGGTCTCGTCTCCGAGACTCGCAAACTCACCTTTGTCAGCGAGGCTGCCTACGGTCGCTGGCTCCATTCCGTTCACGGCGCACAGATTTCCGTTTCCAACACCGTGGCGAAGCGCGGCTTGAACGGCAAGGAAAACCTCACTTCCGTCAAGTTGGACTATGTGTTGAACATCTCCGACCTCTTCTCCGACACTCCTTCTGAGGACAAACTCTTCCGCGTTCGCGGTTTGGCAGGTGCTTCGTTGAACGTCGCTGCGGGCGACGACAAGAGCGCGAAGTGGGCGCCGGGCGCACAGATTGCGCTGCAGGGCGGCTTCCGTCTCTCTCCCGCTTTTGAAATTTTCGTGCAACCCGAGGCGGCAATGTATGCCAAGAGCATTGAGCGTCCCGCCACCTCCCACCCCTTCGAGGGCGAACTCCGCCTGACCCTCGGCACCCGAATCTCCTTCTGACGAAAGATTTGATGACGGAACCCGTTGATGGATTAGGTTTTCTTACGATTTACTCACTACAATAAAGAGGTGGCAATGGCGCCACCTCTTTATTATGAGTATTGCGGTGCGGAAAATAGTTTTTTCAGCCGGATGGCGAGGGCTGAAGGCCCGATGAGCCCGACGAAGGAGGGCGAACTTTGGCTTTGCCCAAGTCTGGCT
>JBJEAG010000004.1:0-19505 GCA_051868855.1 Alloprevotella sp.
GGGCTGACTGTTCGCCCTCCTTCGTCGGGCTCATCGGGCCTGCAGCCCTTGCCATTCGGCTGAAAAAACTTTTACCGGACAGCAATGTTTTTGTTATTCTTGTTACACAGAGTTTCCCCGGCGACCCCAAAAACGCAGAATCCGCAAAGCACCGTGACGATGCTTTGCGGATTCTGTTTGATGCGGGAAACTTTTGCTTCGATCCGCGGCGTCAGTTCTTGGCAGCCTCAAAGGCGTTCAGGATGCGGGCGGCAGTGTCCGCCATGACCTCCGGCGCAAGTTCCAGTTTGGGTTTTCTGAAGTCCATGTCGCCCTCCGTTTTGAGCGGAACGAGATGAATGTGCGCATGGTTCACCTCCAGTCCCAAGACAGCCATGCCCACTTTCCGGCAAGGGAAGGCGGTTTTGATGGCGGCTGCGACCTGCTTGGCAAACACAATCATGCGACTGAGTTCCTCATCGGCGAGGTCAAACAGATAGTCCACTTCACGTTTGGGAACAACCAGCGTGTGACCTTGAG
The DNA here is from genome assembly GCA_051868855.1 of Alloprevotella sp. GTDB lineage: Bacteria > Bacteroidota > Bacteroidia > Bacteroidales > Bacteroidaceae > Alloprevotella. Next base: position 520 of record JBJEAG010000004.1, read on the forward strand.
CCACGGGGCTGATGTCGAGGAAGGCATAGAACTCATCGTTCTCGGCGCATTTGTAGGAGGGAATCTCTCCTGCAACGATTTTTGAGAAAATGGTCATGATGAAAAACTTTTAATGACGTTCCTTTTGAAAGTTCTATATATAAAAAGGTGTGTGCTTGCCGAAGCCTTTAGGCGGAAACGGAGATGTTGAGGATTTCGAGTTGGATGGTGCCTTGGGGAATCTTCACATCGACGACGTCGCCGACTTTCTTTCCGAGAAGACCTTGTGCAATGGGAGTGGTGGAAGAAATCTTCCCTTCGCGGAGGTTAGCCTCGCTTTCGCTGACGATGGTGTATTTCATGACCATGCCGTTCTTGACGTTTTTCATCTCGACGGTGGAGAGAATCTGCACGACGTCGCTGCGGAGTTTGGACGCGTCAATGATTTTTGCGTCGGCGATGGTAGCTTTGAGGTTGTTAATCTTGATTTCGAGCATGGCTTGTGCCTCTTTGGCAGCGTCATACTCTGAGTTCTCAGACAAATCTCCCTTGTCGCGTGCCTCGGCAATGGCAGCGGAGGCGGCGGGTCGGTCGATTGTTTCCATTTTTCTGAGTTGGGCCACCATTTTGTCGTAGCCCTCTTGGGTCATATATGCCATGATGAAAAAATAAAAAAATGAACCGCTGTCTGCCGCAGCCAGACTCTTTCGCAAGGAACGCGGAAGGCTGTGAGGTCAGTGCCGGGCAAGAACCTCTTTGCGGTCGTCAACAGCGTTGTGACAAAATTGAAGTTTAAACTATGTTTCGGATTTGCATGTCAGTCATCAAAGTCCGTCCTGCGCTCCTCCATGAAAGCGTTCTTTTCGGGGAATCGTTTCGGCGCGACGTTGCGGCGGTTTTTTCATCGGGTGCGTTCGCTTTGAGCGTCAGACTAAAAAAACCGAAAGAACTCCCGCATGAGACTCATGCCAAGGAATCCTTTCCTTCACTTTAATAACTTTCAACGGTGCAAAGGTAGGGCATTCTTTTGAATTGGGCAAATCTCCAAGGGGTTAAGTCTTGAGAAAAAGCCCTTTTGAACCCTCGGGGCGCGCAAAGTCGGCAGTTTGTGGGATTTTTTTCGTAATTTTGCCCGTTCCATGATGCCTTGTCTGTTTTTTCGTTTTGACAAAAGAGGCAAAGGTTTTGTTTTTCGCTTTCGACATGAGCACATCGGACCAACACACCAGCCTTCTGCACAAAACAGTGGATGAACTCGCCGACACAAAGAAAATGCCGGGACTCTATCATCCGCATCGCCACGGCGACCCCTTGCCTTCCACCGTCGCGCTCGAGGAAATCATTGCCCTCGGACGCGCTGTTCTCTTCCCCGGATTCTATGGCCGTTCCTCTTTGAACTCCACGACGATAAAGTATCACATCGGCGTGGAGGTCGAACGCTTGTTCACGTTGCTCTCCGGGCAAATCCAAGCCGGGCTCTGTTTTGAGAACGCCTCCGCGGAGCACGATGCGGGCTGCGACTGCCGCCAACGCGCCGAAGAGTTGGCTGTGGCGCTCATCGGACGTCTGCCCGAGGTGCGCCGCATCCTTGCCACCGACGTCGAAGCCGCCTATCTCGGCGACCCCGCCGCGCAGAACTACGGCGAAGTCATCAGTTGCTATCCCGTCATTCGCGCACTCACCTGCTACCGTCTTGCCCACGAACTCCACAAACTCGGCGTGCCGCTCATCCCGCGAATCATCACCGAACTCGCCCACAGCGAGACCGGAATCGACATCCACCCCGGCGCAGAAATTGGCAGCCACTTCACCATCGACCACGGCACGGGCACCGTCATTGGCGAGACTTGCATCATCGGAAATCACGTGAAACTCTACCAAGGTGTCACGCTCGGCGCAAAGAGTTTCCCGCTCGACGCCGAAGGTAACCCCATCAAGGACATTCCCCGCCACCCCATTCTCTGCGACGACGTGGTGGTCTATTCCAACGCCACGATTCTCGGCCGCGTCAAAATCGGGCGCGGCGCCACCATAGGCGCCAACGTCTGGGTCACCCACGACGTGGAAGAGGGAGCAACGCTGAAAGTATAATTTCTTCTCATCTTTCTATAATTTCTGAACGATGTTTCCCCGTTTCTGAACGATGTTTCCCCGTTTCCGGACGATGTTTCCCCGTTTCCGGACGTTGTTCTATATTTTCTGAACATTCATTAGTCACTCCATAAAAATCCCTCTGCTTCTCATGCAAGAATTTGAGATTATTGCCAAAACCTTCAAAGGTTTGGAAGAAGTGCTCGCTCAAGAACTCACCGAGTTGGGCGCCAACAATGTGCAGTTAGGCCACCGCATGGTTTCCTTCACCGGCGACAAGCGAATGCTCTATCGTGCCAACTTCTGTCTTAGAACAGCCGTCAGGATTCTGAAGCCCATCGCTCATTTTCAAGCGAAGAACGCAGATGAGGTCTATGACGCCGTCAGGAAAGTCCGTTGGGACGAGTTCATTGACCTGAACACCACGTTCGTTGTGGACTCGGTCGTTAATTCCGAAGAGTTCCGCCACTCCAAGTTTGTGGCATACAAAGTCAAGGACGCCATCGTCGATTTCTTCCGCGAAACCACCGGCGAACGCCCCACGATTCGCATCACCAACCCCGACGTGCGCCTCAACATCCACATCTCCGACACCGACTGCACCCTTTCGCTCGACTCCTCCGGCGAGAGCCTGCACCAGCGCGGCTACAGAGTGCGCACCGTCGAAGCCCCCATCAACGAAGTCTTGGCGGCAGGACTCATCAAGATGACGGGGTGGAAGGGAGAAAGCGACTTCATCGACCCTTTCTGCGGCTCCGGAACCTTCCTCGTCGAAGCCGCCCTCATTGCCCGAAACATCGCGCCCGGCATCTTCCGAAAAGCCTACGCCTTCGAGAAGTGGAAGGACTTCGACTCCGATTTGCTTGATGAAATATACAACGACGACTCGGCAGAACGCCCGTTTGAACACACCATCTACGGCTACGACCTCAACCAGTCTGCCGTCGATGCCGCTCTCGCCAACGCCAAGAGCGCCGGAGCCGCCGACATCATTCGCGTGGAGCGCAGAGACTTCCGCGAGTTCACGCGACCCGAAGCACCCGCACTGATGGTGACGAACCCGCCCTACGGCGAACGTCTCACACCGCCCGACATCTTGCAACTCTACCAAGAAATCGGCACGCGCTTGAAGCACGAGTTTGTCGGCAACGATGCGTGGATTATCTGCAGCCGTCAGGAACTGTTCGAGTGTCTCGGACTGCGCCACAGTTTCAAGGTCGAAGTTTTCAACGGAAAGATTGACTGCGACTTCCGCAAGTTCCAACTCTTTGAAGGACGCCTGGGCAAGTTCCGCGCACAGGGCGGCACCGTCAAGACCGACGAGGAACGACGCCTCATGAGCGACCAGCGACGCTTCCACCACGACCGGGAAGATTTCAAACGCCGCTTTGAAGACGAGGACAACGAAAGCGCCAAGTTTGAAGACGACGAAGATTTCGACCACGACTACCGACTCCTGCGCCGCCGTCACCGCGACTTCGAGAAGCGACGCACGCCCCGCCCCGCCGCTGCTTCCCGTCCGGAACACAAAGGGGGCGACGGAAAAAAAGGCGGCAAGAAGCCGTTTGGAAAGAAACCGTTCGACAAGAAATCATCCGGCAAGAAATCATCCGGCAAAAAGCCCTTCGGAAAGTCCGGACACAAGAAAGACTGAAACCGCCTTTCACAAGCATCAAACAAAGCAAAGCCACATATTTTATTATGAAAAAAAGAATAGTCTGGAGCCTGCTGCTCCTTCTTCTCATGACACCTGTCACTGCTCAAACAAAAAAGAGTTTCACGCTCGACGACCTCATGTGGGGCGGCTCCAACTACTGGAACCTGCAACCCAAGAGTTATTCCGCCGCCTTCTGGGGCGACAAACTCGTCAAACTTTCCGTCGATGACGCCGCGCAGGCATTCACCGAGAAAGGAAAAGACGCCGGAATGAAACGGCTCTTCACCATCGAAGACGTCAATGCCGCCCTCGACACCGCCCGGGTCGGTAAGGTCTATAACATCCTCTACGCCTCCTTCCCCTACGCCGACCGCACCGAGGTGCTGCTCGCCACTTCCAAACTGCGCTTCCTCTATGACTGGGCGGCGCGTAAAATCGTTTGGCAGCAAACCGTCACCGCCGGCACGCAACACTCCGAGTTCTGCACAGCCTCCAAGAGCGAAGCCTACGTCAAGGACTGGAACCTCTTCGTTCGCACCGCCGACGGCAAGGAACACCAAGTCAGCAAGGACGGCACCCGCCAGTTGCAGTATGGCTTGAGTGTTCACCGCAACGAGTTCGGCATCGAGAAAGGCACGTTCTTCAGCCCGTCGGGCAAACTCCTTGCCTTCTATCGCATGGACCAATCCATGGTGACCGACTTCCCGCTCATTGATGCCAGCACCCGCGTTGCCCAACTCGCCCCCGAAGCCTATCCCATGGCAGGCATGACCAGCCACAAAGTGCAAGTCGGCGTCTATAATCCCGAAACCGAAACCACCGTCTATCTCCAAACCGGAGACCCGACCGACCGCTACTTCACCAACATCGCTTGGTCGCCCGACGAAAAGACCGTCTATGTCATCGAACTGCCCCGCACGCAGGACAAGGCAGAACTCGTTGCCTACGATGCCGCCACGGGCAAGCGCGGCGCCGTCCTCTACACCGAGACAAATCCGAAATATGTTGAGCCCATGAACCCCATCGTCTTCCTGCCTTGGGACGCCGACAAGTTCATCTATCAGAGTCGCCGCGACGGTTTCAACCATCTCTATCTCATGTCCGTCTCCGGCGGCGAACCGAAACAACTGACAAAGGGCGAGTTCGAGGTGCTCCAGTTCCTCGGCTTCCACGCCACCTCGAAGTCCGTCATCGTCAAAACGAACGAAGCATCGCCCATCCGACATAATCTCTACGCCGTCAGCCTCAAAACGCTGAAGCGCACGCTCCTCGACAACGGACGCGGCACCCACCGCGCCACGCTCAGCGCCGGCGGAGCCTGGATTCTGGACCGTTGGAGCGCACCCGACACTTTCCGCCAGACCGAACTCGTCAGCACCTGCGGCGCAAAACCCGTGGTGCTCCAGACTGACGGAACGCCGTGGAAGGACTACAATGTACCCGAGGTCAGCGGCGGAACGATAAAGGCTGCCGACGGAAAAACCGACCTCTACTACCGTCTCGTCAAACCCGTCGGCTTTGCCCCCGCCAAAAAATATCCCGCCGTGGTCTATGTCTATGGAGGTCCCCACGCCCACAACGTCGATGAGTCTTGGAACTATCTGATGCGCCCTTGGGAAGCCTATATGGCGCAGAAAGGCTACGTCATCTTCGTCGTCGATAACCGAGGCTCCGAGAACCGCGGCTTTGAGTTTGAAAGCGCCACCTTCCGCCACCTCGGCGAAGTCGAGATGGAAGACCAGATGAAAGGCGTGGAGTTCCTGACCTCCCTTCCCTACGTCGATAAGGATCGCCTCGGCGTGCACGGCTGGTCGTTCGGCGGTTTCATGACCACAAACCTCATGTGCACCCATCCCGACGTCTTCAAAGTCGGCGTTGCCGGCGGTCCCGTCATCGATTGGAAATACTATGAGGTGATGTATGGCGAACGCTACATGGACACGCCGCAGGAGAATCCCGAAGGCTACGAACGCTGCTCGCTGTTGAACAAGGCGAAGAATCTGAAGGGACGCCTGCAAATCATCGTCGGTCTGAACGACGGCACCTGCGTGCTCCAACACTCCCTCGCCTTCCTCAGAGCCTGCGAAGATGCCGGCACGCAGCCCGACTACTTTGTCTATCCCGGACAGGAACACAACATGATGGGACGCGACATGGTTCACCTCCACGAACGCATCACCCGATATTTTGAAGATTTTCTGAAATAAGAGACTTTCTGATAAAGACGTCTGAGAAACTATAACAAAAGACTTACTCAACCTCCTCATCCCATGTTCCAAAAAGAAAACAGAGCCAACACCGCACACGGCATTTTGCTCATCGCCTTGTTCTCGTTTGCCGCGTTCTATATCTCTGAAATACCCTTCGTCCGCAGCCTCTCGCTCAGTCCGCTCATCGTCGGCATCATTCTGGGCATGCTCTACGCCAACAGCCTGCGCAACCGCCTGCCCGAGACCTGGGTGCCCGGCATCAAGTTCTGCACGAAGCAGATTCTGCGCACAGGCATCGTGCTCTACGGTTTCCGTCTGACGCTCGCGCAAGTTGCCGAGGTCGGACTGCCCGCCATTGTCTTCGACAGCATCATCGTGGGCGGCACGATTTTCCTGGGCGTCATCCTCGGGCGCTGGCTCAAGATGGACAGTGACACCGCGCTGATGACCTCCACGGGCAGCGCCATCTGCGGCGCGGCAGCCGTGCTCGGCGCAGAACCCGTCGTGCGCTGCGAAGGCCACAAGACCGCCATCGCCGTCAGCACCGTCGTCATCTTCGGCACGATTGCCATGTTCCTCTATCCTTCCCTCTACCGCGCCGGACTTTTCAACATGAGTGACGCGCAAGTCGCCATCTACACCGGAGGCACGCTTCACGAAGTGGCACACGTTGCCGGCGCCGGCAACGCCATGGACCCCACGGACTCCCTCGGCATTGCGGGAACGGCAACCATCACCAAAATGATTCGCGTCATGCTGCTTGCCCCCGTGCTTCTCATCATGGGTATTGTGCTGGACCGTCTGCGCAACCGCGGCGGCAGCGAAGGCGGCGGAAAGCGCAAAATCACGATTCCTTGGTTCGCCTTCTGGTTCATCGTCGTCATCGGCATCAACACCCTGCTCCAAACCCTGACGGGCGCTGCCACGGTGAAGGACATTCCGCTGAACGGCGCGATTGAATATGCCGACACCTTCATGCTCACCATGGCAATGACCGCCCTCGGCGCCGAGACCAGCATCGACAAATTCAAGAAAGCCGGCGCAAAACCCTTCGTCCTCGCCGCCCTCCTCTTCGTCTGGCTCTTCGGCGGAGGCTGGCTGCTGGCGAAATATCTGCTCCCGCTGCTCGGCTGCTAAGCGCTCCTATACCTTATTATATATATAGGAGCAAATACACCTTATTATATATACGACACAGAAATGATTGACGCATTCATTCTCATCCTCGTGGCGTGGGCTGCCTTCAGCGGCTGGCGCGCCGGATTCCTGAAAGAAATAGTTTCGACGGTCGGCATCCTCGTCGGCTTGTTCGTCGCCGCCACCTGCTACTCCTTCTTGGGAGAATATCTCGCCGTCAACGGCAGCGAGAGCAACATGATGACGAGCATCGTGGCATTCTTCCTGCTCTGGATTATCATTCCCATCGCACTCGGGCTCGTTGCCAACATGCTGACCAAAGCCTTGAAAGGCATGGAACTCGGCATCCCCAACAGCATCCTCGGCATGCTCGTCAGTGTCGCCAAGTTCCTGCTCCTCCTCAGTTGCGTCTTCAACGCCATGGATGCGCTCGGCATCATGAACGAAGAACGCACGAAGGACTCCGCGCTCTATCGTCCCGTTGCCGCCATCGTCTCCACTTTCGTCCCCGAGACCGTCGGACAAGTTCTTCAAGAAGACGACAGCGCCGCGAAAGACGACACGATTTGGGTCGATATGACCGGACGCGACGGAGACAGCGCCAAACCCTAATCACAGAACGAAAAAACTATGGCAGACAACGAAACGGCGAGACTCTTCGCCGAGAAACAATACGAATACGGCTTCACGACCGACGTTCACACCGAAATCATCGAGAAAGGTTTGAACGAGGATGTCATTCGCCTCATATCCTCCAAAAAGGGAGAGCCGGAATGGCTGCTGGACTTCCGCCTCAAAGCCTACCGCCACTGGCTGACGCTCGAAGCGCCGACGTGGGGACACGTGAACCTCCCGCCCATCGACTACCAAGCCATCTCCTACTACGCTGACCCGACCAAGAAACAGCGCGACGAGGGCAAGAAGGAGATTGACCCGGAACTGATGAAGACTTTCGACAAACTCGGCATTCCGCTCGAGGAACGCATGCAACTTGCCGGCGTGGCTGTCGATGCCGTCATGGACTCCGTCAGCGTGAAGACCACGTTCAAGGAGAAACTGCAGGAGAAAGGCATCATCTTCTCTTCCATCAGCGAAGCCGTGCGCGAGAACCCGGAACTTGTTCGGAAATATCTCGGCACCGTCGTGCCGCCCGCCGACAACTTCTTCGCCGCCCTCAACTCCGCCGTCTTCTCCGACGGGAGTTTCGTCTATATTCCCAAAGGCGTGCGATGCCCCATGGAACTCTCCACCTATTTCCGCATCAACGCCCGCAACACGGGACAGTTTGAACGTACGCTCATCGTCTGCGACGACGGCGGCTATGTCAGCTATCTCGAAGGCTGCACCGCCCCGATGCGCGACGAGAACCAACTCCACGCCGCCATCGTCGAAATTGTCGTGAACGAAGATGCCGAGGTGAAATATTCCACCGTCCAGAACTGGTATCCCGGCGACAAAGACGGCAAGGGCGGTGTCTATAACCTCGTCACCAAACGCGGACAACTGCGCGGTCGCAACGCCCGACTCTCGTGGACGCAGGTGGAGACGGGAAGTGCGATTACCTGGAAATATCCGTCCTGCGTGCTCATGGGCGACAACTCGCAAGCGGAGTTCTACAGCGTCGCCGTCACCAACAACCACCAGGAAGCCGACACGGGCACAAAAATGCTGCATCTCGGACGCAACACCCGCAGCACGATAATCTCAAAGGGCATCTCTGCCGGACACAGTCAAAACTCCTACCGCGGACTGGTCAAAGTCGGTCCCAAGGCGGAGGGCGCGAGAAACTATTCTTCCTGCGACTCACTGCTGCTGGGCAGCCACTGCGGTGCACACACCTTCCCCTATATCGACGTGGCGAACGACAACGCCACCGTGGAGCACGAAGCCACCACGTCGAAGATTTCCGAGGACCAGTTGCTCTATTGCAACCAGCGCGGCATCCCGACCGAAGACGCCGTCGGTCTGATTGTCGGCGGCTATGCCCGCGAAGTCATCAACAAACTGCCCATGGAGTTCGCCGTCGAAGCGCAGAAACTCCTCAGCGTCTCGCTGGAAGGCAGCGTCGGGTGAGAACGCGCGGCAGCGTGGGGTGAGAACGCGCGGCAGCGTTGGGTGAAAGAATGCACTGCCGAATCAGAACTATTGCTGTCCGGTAAAAGTTTTCTCAGCCGGATGGTGAGGGCTGCAAGCCCGATGAGCCCGACGAAGGAGGGCGAACTGTCAGCCCAGGCCGTGAGGCCTGGGTAAGGTTGTAGTAGTAATTTTGAGGGCTGTAAGTCCCGATTCCTTTCATAAACCGCTGTCGTTGAAAAGGTCGGACTTACAGCCCTCTTTCTTGTGGCGACGTTCGTTGTCCGGCTCTCGCCATCCGGACAAACTTAGTTGCATTTTTACTGGATAGAAAAAGTTTTGCAAAGGTTCTGCAAGGGTTTTGCAAGGGTTTTGCAAGGGTTTTGCAAGGTTGGCGGATGATTGGCAAATGGTTGACAAACGGTTGCAAAATGGTTGCAAAAAGGTTGCAAAAAGGTTGCAAAAAAGTTGCTCAATGGTTGGCGCGAATCGATTTGTTTTGGTGTTTGCTTTGGGGTAGGCTCACTCTTTGACCCTTTTGACCTTTTAGACCGGAGCGAAGCGACTCCGCCGTGGCAACATTTTTTCCTTGGGAGTTGTCATTTTTTTCTTGGGAGTCGTTGGTGTGCACCCTAAGGATGCACACGTGTGCGCCCAAGGATGGAAAGGTGTGCACCCAAGCGTGCACACGTGTGCGCCCAAGGGTGCACACTAACGAGTCGGCAGACAGAAATGACGAATCGGCGGACAGAAACGTTGCCACGCCGTACGCGAATGAGTTTTTCTTTCTCCATCACGGCAAACAATTACGTTCTTTTCCGCCGTGGCAATCTTTTTTCCTCGGAACTTGTCATTATTTTCTTGGGAGTCGTTGGTGTGCACACGTCCTGCGCACACATGTCCACTCGTCCTGCGCACACGTGTCCACTCGTCCTGCGCACACGTGTGCGCTCGTGCTGTGCACACCAACAAATCGGCGGAAAGAAACAACAAATCGGCGGACAGAAACGTTGCCACGCCTTCCGCGAATGAGACAACAAAGACAGTAATTAAAGAGAAATGTTTAAATTTTTCACTCTTATTGTGGAGGTATTGTTTTTTTATGTTATGTTTGCAACGCAAACTGCATCATAAATTATTACTAACTTTAAACAACAAACAACAATGAACAAACTTCTGAAACTCTTCAGCGTTCTCTTCATCGGAGCGTTGAGCGTGGGATTTGCTTCCTGCAGCGATGATGACGCCCCCGCCGGTCCTTCCGGAGATGCCCTCGTGGAACAACTTCAAGGCACGTGGACAGTGGATCTCATAAAAGTGCAGGTCATGGGACAAATCATCGAAATGAACCGTGACGAACTTTCGCAGAATACGGGCTACAGTGACTTCTACGATGACGTCCTGACATTCAACGGAACAAAGGTTAATGGCTATGATTACCAGATTAACGGGAACCAAATTCTTCTGCCATGGTATGAGGAGCATGGCTGGTGGCAAACAGTAAGTTTCTCCGGAAATAATATGACTCTCTTCCTGGCAATAACGTATGAAGGCATTCCAATGAATATGTGGGCAACTTATGTGAAGACAGGTTCTCGCGCGGATGATGTTTCCGGCTCTAAAGCATCCACTTCTATTTTAGAAGCCTGCATGAAAAGCATGTAATCTTCTCGTGCAATTAATCATAAACGAGGCATACGAATCAAATGGGTGTTCTTGAGAATCCATTTTGATTCGTATGCCTTAAATGTTGGCTCTTATCCCTTCCCTCTGTTGATGAGGAAGATGCCGAGGGTGGCGAGCGCCACGGCGACAACGTATTCCGGACGGAACGGCTCGTGGAGGAAAATGCAGGAGGTGAGGGCGCCCGTCACGGGGATGAGGGAGTTGTAGATGGCAATCTTGCCGACGGGATTGACGAGCAGCAGTTGATTGTAGAGCACGAAGGAAATGGTGGAAATGGAAATCAGCGCCAGCAACACCCAAATGCCGGCGGGAGTGACGCACGGCAGCGTGCCGCCTCCCCAAAGCGCGGGAAGGAGCAGCAGAAAACCTCCGAGCGAGAGACTGATGCCCGTGCCGACAAAGACATCGACCATGCGGCAGAGACGACGCGTCATGAGCGACGCCAGCGCCGAGCAGACGGCGTTCAGAATGATGAAACCGTCGCCGAGCAGGGTGAAGTGACCGCTGTCTGCGTTCCCCGCGTTGAGCGCAAAGACGCCGGCGATGCCGACTGCGCAGCCTGCGACTTTGTGGCGCTGCATGCGGTCGCTCTTGAAGAAGACGCAGGCGAAAATCACGACGAGGAAGACGCTCAGCGAGTTGAGAATCGCCGCACGTGCTCCTTCGCTGTGGGATAGTCCGAAATAGAAGAAAGCGTAGTGGAGCGTCGTGTTGAGCAGCGAGAAGAGGACGATGAACGGAATGGAGGACATGCTCTTCACCTTGAAATCTCGTTTCAGACACGCCGCTGCTACCAAGATGATGAGACCGGAAAAGAAGAAGCGGATGCCGGCAAAGACCATCTTGCTTCCGGTCATGTCGGGCGTGATGCAGAACTCTTTCATTCCGATTTTGATGAGCGGATAAGCCCATCCCCAGAGAATGGCGGCGGTGAGGGCGAGGCAGCCTGCCCAGACGGGATGGGAGAAAATGCGGCTCGGTTGGGGCGCAGGCATTTGCGGTTTGTTGGTTTTGTTCATCGCGAGAAAAATGTGTGCTGAAAACTATGGGAGGGTGTGTCAGAATGCAGATTTTGGCTTCACCCTCGGAGGTGCGTCAGAATGGCTAAGATGCAAGCCTGAATCCGATAGCAACGCAGCAGATTGGCTATTATGACACACCGCCGCGTTTTCATGGAAAGAGCAGGAAACAAGGGCGGGTGCCGCTTGCTTCCTGCTTCAGTTTTTGAGGAGTTCGAAAGGAGGCTTATTTCACGACGAACTTGCGTCCGTTGCAGATGTAAACGCCTTTCGTGAGTTGTTTCGTGGAGCGTCCGACGTAGCGTCCGCTGAGGCTGTAGATTCTTCCGTTCTCCACGTCGTTGAGGATGGTCTCGCGGATGCCGGTGAGCTGGTTGGCGAGGTCGGCGTCAGCAGCGACGTTGGGGTTGGGGAGGAACTTCCAGCAGGAGCCGCCGTCGGTCTTGTTCCAGATGCCGATGGGCGAGGTGCTCTGCTGCGGAGCAGCGCAAACGTAGTCGAGTTCGTGCTCGGTGGCAGTCATGGCGAAGGTGGCGTTGCCGAGGTCTTCGATGGTGAGTTCCACGGGCGTGTCGCTGAAGACGCAGGGAGAGGTCATGCCGTCGTAGCCCGGGGTGTTGAGATATTTCTCGAAGCCCATGTTATAGACATAGAACTTGCCTTCGTGGGGCATCACCATCCAAGAGGCGGCGGGAGAGGCGATATCTACGGCTTCGCCATAGTTCTCCTGTGCCAGAGCGTGGTCGGCGTCGCCAATCATGCCTGCCGTCCAAACGTAACCCTGTTCTCCGGCATGCTCAGCGTTGTAGGTGAGATAGGCGGTGAAGGTGGGGTTGTAGATGAGGTAGGTGGTCTCCATGCTAATCTCGTCGAGCGTGGCGACGGCTTCGCCGGGCTGTTCGGGGTCGGGTTCGAGTGACGGGTCAATCAAACCTAACACTTCGAGGTCGGCAGCGATGTTGGTGTTCTCGCGGATTTGCCAGGAAGCACCGGCGTCGGCGGTGTCCCAAACGCTGAGTGGGAAGGCGAGTTGCGGAGCGGCGCAGAGGAAGCCCTTAGAGTCTTCGGTGCTGTTGAAGGCAAAGCGTCCGTCGCCGAGTTCCGTGATGGAGAGTCCGGTCGCCGTCTCGGTGAACTGGCAGATGGCGGGCGTCGGTTCGTGTTCGGGAGTGACGAGGAACTTCTTGGCACCCATGTTGTAGAGGTAATATTTGCCGTTGAACGCCACAATCATCCAAGCGGAGCCTTCGGAGGTCGGGTCGAGCGGAGTGGAGTAGCTGGTGTCGAGCACCTTGTGGCTGGCGTCGCCGTCGCTCATGCCTGCAGTCCAGACGTTGATGGGGGACTGTTCGGCGTTGTAGATGGCGTAGGCAGTGTAGCCGGGGTTATAGAGGACGTAGGTCTTCTGGTTGGTAATCTCGCTGAGAGAGCTGATGGGCTCGCCGAGACCTTGTTCAGTGGGGTCGGGGGTGGGGTCCGGGTCGGGGTCCGGGTCGGGGTCCGGGTCAGTCGTTCCTCCGCCGGGAGCAAAGCGCACGGTGTAGTCGGTCTTGCTTTCCGCGTTGGCGCTGAAGTCGTTGCCCTTGACGGTGATGGTGAGGACACCGGTGGCAGCGTCGTAGTGCTGCTCGGCGGTGGCGCCCACGCCCTTGACGTCGAAGGAGAGTTGAGCAGCGTCGTAGGTCAAATCACCCATGCTGACGCCCTCTGCGCTCGCAGCTTTCTCCAAGTTGAGGTTCTGACCAAAGAACTTCAGCGAAGAGAGTTCGTGGTAGTAAACGAGTTCCACGTCATCGATGGTGAGGGTGTTGCCTTTAGTAGCAGAAGCATTAAAATAGTCACTGGAAGCGAAAATCAGATTGAACTTTTCCGGAGTCTCAGAAGCGTCATCGTAGGTAAACTCTACGGTTGCTTCAGTCCAGTCTTCTGTTACATCATAAATATAGTGTTCAATCTGAGCGATGCGTGTACCTTGCTGTGTGATATCTCCTCCTTGTGCCGTGGGTTTTCCCATGATGTTGCAATCACGGTCTTCCATGGTGCATTTAGTGGGAGTTCCCAAACTAATGTTACACGGAACATTCTCTTGCAGATAAGTTCCTTTCCAAAGATAAGCAATCACGGAAGCAGGAGATTCAGCGTTTGTAGCAGTACGTTTGTAGTAGAAGTGGACTGCGTCAGGTTTAAACGTGAATGCTTTTCCGCCCCAAGTTCCACCATCTGCGTTACCTCCGCTAAATCCTGAAGCCGTACTCCATGTGGTTCCGAGTGCCATATAACCGGGCACGATTTTAGCTGCTTGAATGGAATTGGAGTTGTTTGAGAGTTGGGGGGCTGCCACACTGTTGTGTCCGGCAACTTTGGAAATGATGGTAGTTGCTCCTAAGAAACTACCTACTGTTCCTGCTACATTGGCGGCACGCCATCCAATAGGTTGTGCACCGGTGGCTTTGCTATTCACTCCGTTGCCAACCCAAGGCACGCAGTTTTCCCAATCCTCGAATGTTCCTTCTACCTGTTGTGCTTGTGTGGTGATTCCGAAGCAACTTGCCAACAGAAGAAGCGCAAGATTCCTAAATGTTTTCATTGCGTTTTTCGATAAAGTTCAGTGATTTATTTCAATACTTTCTTGCCATTTACGATATAGACACCCTTGGGTGCGCTGGCACTAAGTGCTTTGCCAAGATAACGACCATCCAGAGTGTAAACACCGGAAGTTTGTTGCTTTGAGTCCACGATGAGACTTTCAATACCGCTCGTGAAGGATTGAGAGATCAAACGAACAAAGATGGGAAAATCTCCGCCGTTTGTCCAAATAATATCTACGTTTGCTGTCAGCACGTTGTTTGTGATGTTTGAAGTCGTGCTGTTCAATTTGACGTCTGCTTCGATGGCACCATCGCCGAGAACAATGTGACTATAGGCTTTATCCGCGAACGTGTAAACATCGCCTTCCTTATTTACGGTGATATTGAGCAACTCAATGTTACCAAGAGAAGGATTAGAATCACTGACTTCTCCTGGTCCCATTGTGAACTCATTCAGTTTGAAGTTGATGGTTCCGGCTTCTGTTCCCGGTTCAATCAGCACGACTTTGCCGGGCACAGGAATGTCTTCCGGAGCAACGGGTGCACCTAAGGCAAGGTAGAAATCACTTGTGTAACTTCCGCAGATGGGAGTGGTGTCCACGGTCTGGGCGTTTGCGGAGAAAGTGGCAGTGAAGAGCACTGCGAGAGAGAGTAAAATTTTCTTCATACGGTTAAGGTATTTATGAGTTAATATTTTTCGGAGTTTTTGGGATGTTCTATAAATTAGGTTGAATTGGTTTTTGATTTCTTAGAGATGATATTTTGTCAGTTGAGGAAGGAGCATAGCGGGCTATGTGACTGACGAAACTTACAAAAGTTCGCTCTAAGAATCGAAAAACAACCAAAACGTAAGCACTTTCTTTTGAACATTCCTTATTCCATAATTTATAGAACATCCCTTTAGAAGAGGTAGTGGAAGCCGAGCGTGCCATAGATGGGATAGAGGGCGAAGGTCACGCTCTGGAAGTCGGAGGGGAAGATGCCGTTCAAGCCCCAGGTGAGGTCGAGGGAGACGCTCAGGTGTTTGTAGGCTTTGAACTCGCCGCCTGCCTGCACGCCCCACTGGAAGCGGCGGAGGTCATCGCTGAAGTCGTAGGAAGCAGACTGAACCTCGGCTTTCGTGCCGGTCGGGTTTTGGTCGCGGATGTAGCCGTCGTAGGCAGAGCCTTTGAACGTGCCGTTCACCATGTAGGAGAAGTAGGGACCGGCTTTCACCATCCAGCGGTCGTTGAAGTTGTAGGTGGCGAGCACGGGGATGGTGAGATAGTTGTTGTTCACTTCCGTCTTGACCTTACCCGTCCATGCGCCGCGCACGGTGCCGCTGCCGTCGTCGTTCACGGCTTCCATGTGATAGTTCTTCACGGTGGCGTCGGTCTTCATGCCTTTGCTCTCAAAGCGGAGCCCGAGCATGAGTCCCCATTTTTTCTGTGCGCCGAACTGCTTGTGGGCAGCGCCCTGCACGGTGAAGCAGAGACCGGGCTGATAGCTTTCAATTTTGCGAATCTCCGCAGGCAGCGGCAGCGGAGACGTGCCGCCGAGGTTGAAGCCTGCGCCGAGGCGCACGTGCCAGCCCTTGAGGGCGGCTTTCAACAGATTGTTGTCGGTGTCCTTCACGTCGTCGTTGGTGTGGGCTGCGACGCTGAGGGGAAGGAGCAGAAGGAGGGAAAGAATTATCTTTTTCATGTGAGGAGTTTCGGATTGAGAGGTGAGTCGGAGGATGACGATGGCTGTCGCTCGCTCCTATATATATAATATGGTATATAAGGACGCGTCTTATTCGTCGCCTTTCCAGACCACTTTGAGTTCATCCACGTAGAGCACCGAACCGATGGCACCGTTGAAGTAGGCTCCGTCGCGGGAGGAGGTGCAGACGATGGCGATGGCGTATTTGTTTTCGCGAAGCATCTCTTCGGAGAAAGCTTTGTCGCCGACGGGTTTGAAGGGTTCGCTGAAGAAGGTCCACTCCTCGTGTTCGCCCGGGTCATTGATGCGTGCCATGAGCACGATGCGGTCGGAGGAGAGCACCTCGTCGCCGTTGAGCGCCACGAACTTGTCACTGCCTTCGGGGTACGCTTCATAGACCACGGCGTAGATGTCTGCCATGTCGTGGAGTTCGGGATGCACGACCTTGTTGATGTCAATGAAGTCCTCACCTGCTTTGTACTTATAGTAGCCTTCCAAACGCACGGGTTCTTCGGTCACGAGTTGCAGACCGAACTTGGTGGCAAGACGAGGGAAAGTTGCAGCTTGTCTTGAGACAAATTCGCCGATGAAGATGTTGCCGGCGGCGAGGGGCATCTTCAAGCGCTCGCCGAAGGAACCGGTGTTGCGGGTCTCCAAGCGGATGCACTTGGTTTCGGCACCGGTGGCGTCGGGCACGCCGTGGGCATCGGGAACAGAGGGGTACGCCTCGGGGTTGTCTTCACCCATTCCGGTGATGGCATAGCCGGCGTTACCCGTTGCCCAGTAGTAGAGTTCCGTGCCCAGTTCGTCGTCGTCCACTTCGTACCATTCGTAGTAGCGTCCCGAGGCGTCGAGTCGGAAATCCTCGAAACTCAGTTTGGTGATGGATTTGCGGGGAGAGAAGGAAACCTGATAGTCCTTTTGCCAGAGTCCGTCCTGCGAGTGAACGGTGTAGATTTGCGGAGAAGAGAAGTCGCGGGTCACGCCGTTGGCAGGCACGTCCACGCCGTCTTCTTTCATTGTGATGGTGGCGCCGGGCGTCAGTTCGAAAGTCGGGTTGAGCGCGGTGCGGTCGGAGCCGGGCTGAATCGTGAACGCCACTCGGGTGTTTTCCACTCGCGGATTACCGATGAGCAGACCGGGATGGGCGTCCACCCAACTTTGCTCCACGCCGGTGATGTCGCATTCAGCGTTCAAAGGCTCGTCTTGGATGCACGACACAAGACAGGGAAGGCTCGCGAATGCCGCAAGGAGGAAAAAGGAGGATTTCTTCATGAAAACGGGATGGGAAAAGTGAATGAAATGGATTTCGTTGTGATTAAACCGGTTTCGTTGTGATTGGACCGATTTCTTTGTGATTGAAAACTTACTCTTTCGCAAAGTTTTGTGTTTTTGCTCTGCAAAGTTACGATTTTTCGATTTATGTTATTTTAATTTTTGGAAAGGTAAACCACTTTTCTACCGATTTTTATGGTATTACCGTTTTTTCTGCTTTCTCCTCTTTGCAATTTCCTTTCCTTTTTTCGTCACACTTTTTGTTCGTTTTCCCCGTTTTCATCGGAAGAAATGCTCAAATAGTCCAATAGATGGGAGTTTTCCTCCCAAGGCGTGGGAGCTTTCCTCCCAAGGCGTGGGAGTTTGATTCCCAAGGCGTGGGAGTTTGATTCCCAAGGCGTGGGAGCTTTCCTCCCAAGGCGTGGGAGTTCGACTCCCAAGGCGTGGGAGTTTGATTCCCAAGGCGTGGGAGTTTGACTCCCAAGGCGGGTTGAAGCGTTTTTCGGACTTAATTCGGCGGAAAACAAAAATATTTGTGCTCTTTGTCAGCGAGATAGGATTTTTATCACTACTTTTGCGCGATTTCTAAAGGTTTTATCAAATAAACATTACAAGAAAAAGATGAATGTAATTACAAAAAGCGTTTCTCTGCCCGATGGCCGCGTCATCAGCATTGAAACCGGAAAACTGGCAAAGCAAGCAGACGGAGCCGTCATGCTTCGCCTCAACAACACGATGCTGCTTGCCACCGTTTGTGCCGCCAAGACCGCACAACCCGGCACGGACTTCATGCCCCTGCAGTGTGACTACAAAGAAAAATACAGCGCAGCCGGACGATTCCCCGGTGGCTTCACCAAACGTGAAGGTCGCGCCGGTGACTACGAAATCCTCACCTCCCGTCTCGTGGACCGCGCCCTGCGCCCCCTGTTTCCCTCTGACTATCATTGCGAAGTCTATGTGAACATCACGCTCTTCTCCGCCGACGGCGTCGATATGCCCGATGCGCTCGCAGGTTTCGCTGCCTCCGCCGCTCTCGCAGCCAGCGACATTCCCTTCGAAGGTCCTATCTCCGAAGTCCGCGTGGCTCGCATCGATGGAGAATATGTCGTGAACCCCACCTTCCAGCAACTCGAGAAGGCTGACATGGACATCATGGTCGGCGCCACCGAAGAGAACATCATGATGGTGGAAGGCGAAATGGACGAAGTGCCCGAAAGCGCACTCCTCGAAGCACTCAAAGTGGCGCACGAGGCAATCAAACCCATGTGCCAACTCCAAAAAGAACTCTCCAAAGAACTCGGCACCGACGTCAAGAGAGAATATGACGACGAGGTGAACGACGAAGAACTCCGTCAGGCTGTGAAAGACCAGTGCTACGCTCCTGCCTACGCCATCGCTCAAGCCGGTGACCACGACAAGCATCAGCGCGAAGAGGCATTCACCAAGATTCGCGAGGACTTCAAGGAAGCCTACGCCGCCGCTCATCCCGACATGACCGCCGAAGAACTCGAAGAGAAGAATGCCCTCGTGGATCGCTACTATCACGACGTGGAGCGCGACGCCATGCGCCGTTGCATCCTCGACGAAG
>JBJEAG010000005.1:0-4778 GCA_051868855.1 Alloprevotella sp.
GCTTCGTCAGACGGGGTCCACGTCGCAGACCAGCGTCACGCTGCGGAAGGCGGACTGGGAGACGAGGCGTCGGTGGGCTTCCGCCAATTGGTTGCGCACCTCTCCCGGCTTTCTCTCCGGCGCAATCTTCAACATGATTTTCCGAATGTAAAGGAGTTGCACGCGGCTCACCACGGGGCGTTCCGGACCGAGCAGGTCGGTGCCGAAGAAGGGCAGCAGCAGACGCGCCAGTTCCTCGGCGGCATGTTGTGCGGTGGCAGCGTCGCGGTGTTTGACATAGACGTAGATGAGGCGGAAGAAGGGCGGATAGCGGAACATGCGCCGCTCCTCCAACTGGTCGCGATACATTCCCAGATAGTCGCCGCGCACCACCTGGTCCACGACGGGCAGGTCCGGCTGGCGTGTCTGCAACACCACGAGTCCTTTGCGCCCTTTGCGTCCGGCGCGTCCCGCCACCTGCGACATCATCTGGAAAGCACGCTCGTGGGCTCGGAAGTCGGAGAGCGAGAGCATCTGGTCAGCGTTCATGACGCCGACAACGCGCACTTTCTCGAAGTCCAGTCCCTTCGTGACCATCTGCGTGCCGATGAGCAGGTCCGTCTCGCCGGCGGCGAAGGAGGAGATGAGACGTTCGTAGGCTGTTCGCGAGCGGGTCGTGTCGAGGTCCATGCGGGCAGTGCGGGCGGAGGGGAAGATGGCGCGGGCGGCGTCCTCGATTTTCTCCGTGCCGTAGCCTGCATCCATGAGTTTTGTGCTTTCACACTGCGGACACTTCTCCGGCACGCGGAACGTGTTGCCGCAGTAGTGGCAGACGAGCATGTTCTGCTGACGGTGGAAGGTGAGGGTGACGTCGCAGCGGGTGCAGCGCGGCGTCCAACCGCATTCGCGGCAGATGAGCACCGGCGAGTAGCCCCTGCGGTTCTGGAAGAGGATGGCTTGCTCGTGGTTTTGGAGGGCGGCGTCCACCTCTTCGCGCAGTCGGGGCGAGAAGGGCGTCTTCATCAGTTTCTTGCGGCGCAGTTCCTTCACGTCCTCCACCACAATCTCGGGCAACTGCGCATCGCCGAAGCGACGGGTCATTTCGACCAACCCATATTTCCCCGAAAGCGCATGGTGATAAGTCTCCAGCGAGGGAGTGGCAGAGCCGAGCAGCACTTTCGCGCCGAACATCGTGCCCCAGAGGATGGCGGCGTCGCGGGCATGATAGCGCGGTGCCGGGTCCTGTTGTTTGTAGCTCGTCTCGTGTTCCTCGTCCACCACGACCAGTCCGGGGTTGCGGAAAGGGAGGAAGAGGGCGGAGCGCACGCCGAGAATCAAGGGGTAGGGGTGGTCGGAGAGTTGGCGTTTCCAAAGTTCGACGCGGTCGCGGTCGGGGAACTTGGAGTGATAGACGCCCATGTTGTCGCCGAAGACGCGTCGCAACCGTTCCGTGATTTGGGTGGTGAGGGCAATCTCGGGCAGGAGATAGAGCACCTGCCGTCCCTGCCGGATTTCTTCTTCGATGAGGCGGATATAGACTTCCGTCTTACCGCTGGAGGTTACGCCGTGGAGGAGGCAGACGTTCTTCTCTTCCCAACTGCGGCGGATGGCGTTGAAGGCGTTTTGCTGCTGTTCGTCGAGTTGTTTGCGCGGCAACAACGCCACGGATTTGGAGGGGGCGCGGTAGAGCACGAAGGGGTAGGTCTCGAGCACGCCTTTCTTTTCCAGTGCCCGCAGGGCGGCGTCGAAGCCTTTGCCGCTGCGGGTGAGGTCGGCGCGGCGCACCTCTTTCAGGAGATGGGCGTGGCGGAGTGTCAGGGCGGCGCCGGCGTCGGCGAGGTCGAGATAGGTCAGCAGGCAGTGCTCCTGAGCGGGGGCTCGGCGGAGGCTGTCCAACAGTTGGTTCAAGGCGGCTTCGTCGGCGTAGGCTTCGGTCAGTCGGACGTGGGTTTCGGTGCGGGGCGTGAAACCGCGTCCCATCTGTTCAAACACTTTCACCGCTCCGACGTCCATCAGCCGGCGCACGGTGGGCAGGAGGTTTTCGACCTTCAAACGGCGTTCGATGTCGGTGAGGCGCACGCCCTCCTCAGCGTCCAACTCGTCCCACAGACTCCGCTCGCGGGCGGAGAAATCCTCGGGGTCGCCTTCCCAGTCCTCCGAGCGCACCACCATGGTCTCGCTCTCGGGTTTCAGTCCCGACGGCAGGGCGGCTTTCATGACCTCGCCCGGCGTACATATATAATAACCCGCCATCCACTGCCAGAAGCGGAGTTGCTCGGGAGTGACGACGGGTGTTTCGTCCCACACTTCCTCCACTTCTTTCAGCGCGATGCCGGGTTCGGGATTCTCGTCGGTGAGGCTGACGACGATGCCGGTGTAGTGTCGCTTCTTTCCGAACTGCACGACGACACGGCTGCCCACCCTCACCTTGCCCTCGAGACGAGGCGGCAGGAGGTAAGTGTAGGTGTTTTGCAGTGCAAGCGGAAGAAGGAGTTGTGTGAACATGAGGGGGAAAAAAGACAAAAAGACAAAGAGTCAAAGAGTCAAAGAGTTGGAGTCGCTTCGCTCCGGTCAAAAGGGTCAAAGGGGTCAAAAGGGTCAAAGAGTCGGCGCGGAGGTCAAAAGGGTCAAAGAGGTCAAAAGGGTCAAAGGGTCGAAAAGGTCGGCGCGGTCTCTTTGTCTCTTAGACTTTTTGTCTTTTAGACTTTTAGACTTTTTGTCTTTTAGACTCTTTGTCTCTTTGTCTCTTTGTCTCTTTGACTCTTTGTCTCTTTGTCTTTTTGACCTTTTTATAGCCACCTGGGCAGGGTGGTTTCAAACTTCAAGGGCTCGCCCGTAATGGGGTGATAGAAGCAGAGGCGGTAGGCGTGCAGGCAGAGGCGGTGGTGCGGGTCGTCGCCGTTGCCATATTTAATGTCGCCGCAGACCGGGTGCCCGAGGTCTTGGAGATGCACGCGGATTTGGTTCTTGCGTCCCGTTTCCAGTTTCAGTTCCACCAGCGAGTGGGTGTCATTGGAGCGCAGAACGCGATAGTGCGTGATGGCGAGTTTACCGCCGTTGTCGGTCGGTGAGGAGTAGGTGATATATGCCTTATTGTCCTTCAGATAACTCTGCACCGTCCCCTTCTTCTGTTCCATGACGCCCGAGACGAGAGCCACGTAGCGGCGGTCGGTGACAATCTCGCGCCAGTTGTGTTCCAAAATCTGCTCCGCCTCCAGCGTCTTCGCATAGACCAGCAAACCCGAGGTGTCGCGGTCCAGACGGTGCACCACGTGCGTTGTGCAGCGCTGATGAGACTTGTGGAAATAGGCATCCAGCACCTGTTTCACGCAGAAAATCGCGGGCGACGTCGCCATGGAAAGAATGCCCACCGCCTTCTCCACCACGATGATGTGGGCGTCTTCATAGACAATCTTCACGAAGGGCGATTTGAGTTCGTTGCGCGGTTTGCGTTTGGCGATTTCCACCACCATGCCGGGCTTCAGCGCGTAGTCGTGGCGCGTCACGTTGCGGCGGTTCACCTTCACGCCCCCGCCGCTGAGAATCGCTTTGGCGCGGGAGTGGCTGATGCCCTGCATGACGTGGAGGATGAACGGCAGGAGTTCGGTGGCTTCTCGAACGGTGTAGGTCGAAGAGGTCGGTTTGTTGAAGTTGCGCATATATATAATAAGGAGTATGTATGTCGGAAGGGGAAAGTGCTATGCGGAGGCGTGAGCCACTGAAAGCGGCGTCAAAGTTACAACCTTTTCGGGCGGTTTCACGCCTAAAGAGCGCGAAATGCAGAATCCTTTTCGTAAAATTGCAGCCGAAACCTCAAAACTTACGCTCCCAACCATGACAATCTCCTCTCCCAAACCGCCCCGCGCTTCCAATTTTGAACTGCTCCGCCTCGTGGCGATGGCAATGGTGCTCGTGCTGCACGCCAACTTCTACAGTCTCGGCGAACCCACCCACACTCTTTTCTCCCGCGACCCGTGGGCGTTTGGCGGACGTGTGTTTTGGGAGTTCCTCGCCCTGCCCGCCGTCAATCTCTTCGTGCTCATCTCCGGTTGGTTCGGCATTCGCCCGTCGTGGCGCGGCGCACTGAATCTCCTTTTCACCGTCTTCTTCTTCAGCGCACTGGCGGGCATTGTCCTGACCGCCTGTGGCGAAACTTTCGCAGTGGCAGATTTCTTGAAAAGCCTCTATCCCTGCGGCGGACTCTGGTTCATTCAAAGTTATCTGCTGCTTTTCGTGCTCTCCCCCGTGCTCAATGCCTTCATTGCAAGTGCCGACCGCCAGACCCTGAAGCGTCTTCTCCTTGCCTTCTTCGCGCTGGCATTCCTGTTGGGGTGGATGCGCAACATTCCGGATTTCAACAACGGCTATAGCGTGGTGTGGTTCATGGCGCTCTATCTCTTCGCTCGCTACATGCGTCTCCACCGTCCCGCCTTCACGCGTCTGCCTCGCCGCGCCTGTCTCAGCGCGTTTTTCGTTTTCACGCTCTTCAACTGCGGACTCTACTGCCTCACCAAACTCCCCGACACTGCCGGAGCGATGAAAGCGTTGGGGATTCAGACGCTGGCTTACGAATCACCGTTCACCTTCCTCGCTGCCGTTTCGCTCTTTCTCTTTTTCGAGAAATGTCATTTCACCTCCCGCCTCGTCAATGTTTTGGCGGCTTCTTCGCTTTCGATTTATGTCATTCACAAGAATCCGCTTGTTTTCCCCTATTTCAAGGACGTTTGTGTCCAAATCTTCGGTGACTTCGACGGCATCGCCGTTCTCGCCGTCATGGCGTGCTTCCTCTTCGCGGTGAT
>JBJEAG010000006.1:0-4680 GCA_051868855.1 Alloprevotella sp.
GCCCCTCCTTCAGGAGGGGTTGGGGAGGCTTTTGTGTATAGTTTCGTGTATAGTTTGTGTATAGTTTGTGCGCCAACTATACACACTGCACGCCGTTGGTTTTCAGTGCAATGTATAGTTCAGTGTATAGTTTGTATAGTTTTTTCGCACTCCTTTTATTAGCGTATATATAAAACTATACACAAAGAGTAGTTACACCCAACCTTCCACGACATACGGCGTGAAAGTGCTCAGCGAAAAATAACTTCTGTTCTTTCTGTGAGAATTTTTTCTTCCGACGTTCTCAGTCAATGAAAGTGAAGCGTGCAAACTTCACGAGGAGCGTTTTTTGTCCGACGTCGGGGGTGTCAAACTGCACTTTGACTTTTTGACTCTGCATGGTGTTTTCCACCGCCACGATGGTGCCGTCGCCGAAACGCTCGTGGCGGATGCGGCGCCCGGGCGTCATGCCGTTTGCGGATGGGGCGGCAGCGGAGGCGGAAGGAGTGGGAGACAGACTGCTCACGCGACGTAGGCGAGAGGAATATCCCGAGGCATTCGCTGACTGTGAAGTATGCCCCGCGGCGCTTCTTGTCTGCGAGGAATAGGGGGACGCGCTTTTTGTCTGTGAGGAATAGAGGGACGCGCTTCTTGTTTGCGAAGGATAACCCGAAGAAGATGAACCTCCGGATGCTGAGAATATATTATTCCTTCTTGTTTGCGTATCATATCCCCTTGTCTCAGAGGAATATCCCCTTGTCTGCGTATCATATCCCCTTGTCTGCGAAGAAAATGCTCCCCTTGTTTGTGAGGCATATCCTCCTCTTGGCATGGAAACGGGGTCGGTGGAGTAGGAGAGGTGGGAGGGGTTGATTTCGTGGAGGAAGGGGCTTTCGTTCGTGGCTTCCGTGACGCCATAGCGGAAGCGGTTTTGGGCGTAGCTCAGGAAGCAGTGGCGGCGGGCTCGGGTGATTGCCACGTAGAAGAGGCGGCGTTCCTCCTCCATTTCGTTCGGATTTACCTTTGCGGTGGCGTTCGGGAAGAGTTCGTCCTCCAGTCCCGTGACGAAGACGGCATCAAACTCCAAGCCTTTGGCGGCGTGGATGGTCATGAGCGACACCTTTTCGCGAGTGTCCGTTTCGTTGTCGCTTTTGTCGGTCAGCAGTGAGACGGAGGCGAGGAAGTCCTGCAGCGAGAGACTTTGCGAGTGTGAGGCTTCGCGCTCCTGTTCTTCAGAAGCGATGGAGGCAAGAAACTCGTCCATGTTCTCGCGTCGGCTGATGCCTTCCGGTGTGCTGTCGGCTGCCAGGTCGGCAGCAATGCCGGCGCGTTCGAGAATGAAGCGCGTCAGTCCCAGCACGTCGGTTTCTTTGACTTCGTTTTGGAAACCCGTCATCATCGCGTGGAAGCCTTTGAGGGCGGTCAGCGCACGTCCGCCGGGTTTGAATCCCACTTCTTCGGGGGCGGCGATGACGTCCCAGAGACTTCTCTGTGCTTGGAGGGCGGCTTCGCGGAGACGGGTCAGCGTGGTGTTGCCGATGCCTCGGGCGGGATAGTTGACAATGCGGAGGAGCGACTCGTCGTCGTGAGGGTTGGAGACGAGGCGGAGATAGGCAAGGATGTCTTTGATTTCCTTGCGTTGATAGAAGGACTGACCGCCATAGACCTGATAGGGCACACCGACCGTTTGGAGTGCTTCCTCGAAGGAGCGGCTTTGGGCGTTGGTGCGATAGAGCACGGCAATTTCTCCGGCGGCTACGCCTCGTCGCATCAGACTGCGGATGTGTCCCACCGTCAGACGTGCTTCCTCCCGGTCGTTCAGTCCGGCGAAGACGTGGAGCGGTTCTCCTTTCTCGCCTGCGGCATATACTTTTTTGGGAATCTGTCGGTTGTTGTGGGCAATGACACTGTTGGCGGCTTCGACGATGTGGGAAGTGGAGCGATAGTTGCACTCCAGTTTGAACGTCCGTGTCTTGGGATAGCGCTGCGTGAACTCCAGGATGTTTGAGATTTCCGCTCCTCGGAAACCGTAGATGCTCTGTGCGTCATCGCCGACGACGCAGATGTGGGAGTCGGGCAGCGTGAGTTGGGAGAGAATGGCGTTTTGAAGGTGGTTCGTGTCTTGAAACTCATCGACGAGGATGTCGGTGAAGCGTTCTCGATAGCGTTCGGCAATTTCGGGGTGACGAAGAAAGAGGAAATAGGTCTGCAGCAGCAGGTCGTCGAAGTCCATGGCATTTGCCTGGCGGAGCCGTCTTTCATAGATGGCATAAATTTCCGCCGTTTTCGGAATGTCCTTGTTGGCGTCTCTTCGTTGGATGCTTTCGTCGTTGGCGTATGCTTCCGCCGTGATGCATTTCCCTTTTGCCCAGCTGATTCGTGAGGCGACGACGGCAGGTTTATAGGTTTTGTCGTCGAGTTCGAGGTCTTTCACGATGTGCTTCAGCAGGGAGCGCACGTCGGCGGTGTCGTAGATGGTGAAGTCGGCGGGATAGCCCGTGGCTTCGTGTTCGATGCGGAGGATGCGGGCGAAGATGCTGTGGAACGTACCGCTCCAGAGTCCTTTGGTGAAGCCCTCGCCACACATTTTGGCGATTCGCTCGTTCATCTCTCGTGCCGCTTTGTTGGTGAAGGTGAGGACGAGGATGCGTGAGGGATAGACGCCTTGTTGGATGAGTTGTGCGATTTTGGTGGTCAGCACGCGGGTTTTTCCGGCTCCGGCTCCCGCCACGACAAGTTCAGGGCCGTCGTGATAGACAACGGCCTCCAACTGCGCTTCGTTCAGATTTTTCAGAAAATCCATTTTGCGAATATTTCAGGGCTTGGGGAGGCGTGATGAGGTCATCCCCTTGCCCGTGGAGCGGTTCACTTTCCGCTTCTGTATTGTTCGATGTCGTGTTTCAGTTTTCTGCCATAGAACTCCACCTTCTTGCAGGCTTCGTCCAGCATGTCAGCATTTCCGGTGCCTTGCGTGCGGAGCAGACTGTCCGTTTCTGCAAGTTCTTTCCGTGCCTCCTCCAGTTCAACGGAGTCCATGAGGAGGATGGCTTGTTTTCGTGCGGTGATGGCTTGCGGGAAGTCTTCGCGCATTTTGATGATGGTCTCGCGTGCTTGTTCAAAGTTGCCGGCGGCGAATTGTTGGCGTGCTGTCTTCATGCAGACGGCGGCGTCCTTCTCCATGGTTTTTCGGAGTTCGCTGTAGTTGTCCTCCTCCGTTTTTTCTGTTTTCTTGCAGGCGGAGAAGGTCATGGTGAGGAGAGCGAGGAGGCAGAAATATTTGATTTTCATTGTTTGGTTCGTGATGAGTCAGAATTTTCTTCCGGAGATGATTTTGTAGAAAGTGAGCCAGAGGATTTTGATGTTCATGCCGAGGGAGCGGTGCTCGAGATAGTAGAGGTCGAGCTCCAGTCGGCGCAGCATTTTCTCCATTGAGTCGGTGTAGCCGTTGTAGAGCGTGGCGTAGGAAGTGACGCCGGGTCGCACGCGGTAGAGTTCCGTGTATCTCGGATTGTGCTGCATGATTTGTTCGATGTAGAAGGCACGCTCCGGTCGCGGTCCGACGAAAGCCATGTCACCGACGAAGACGTTCCAAAGTTGCGGCAGTTCGTCCAAGTGGTGCGAGCGGAGGAATCGTCCGGTCGGCGTCAGTCGGTCGTCGGCGTCGAGGTTGCCGCAGAGTTGCGGTCCCTCCTTCTCGGCGTCCATGCACATGGTTCTGAATTTTCGGATGAAAAAAGGTTTCCCGCCGCGTCCGATTCTCTCCTGCTTATAAATCACGTGCGGTCCAAATTCTTTCCGCACCAAGAAGTAGCAATAGGCATAGAGAGGGGAGAAGATGAGTATGCAGAAGGCGGAGACAATGATGTCAAAACTTCTGGTCAAGAATCTGGGAAACAATCCCATGGGGTCTGTATAGAGTTCGTTCTCTGAGTGTGATTTCATGAGTATTATTCGGGTTATCCGCTCATGCCTTCAGTCTTTCGGCTGTGGCTGTTTACTCATACTAACGGAGGGTGTCGGCGTTTTATTGTATGTGAGGTGTCCGAATTTTCTTGTTGTTGTCCGTTTTGGGCTTTGACTTCGTCATCATCGTCATGGTTGAGAATGCTGTTTTTGTACGCCGTGGCAATACTTTTTTCTTGGGAGTCGTCACTTTTTTCTTGGGAGTCGTCACTTACCGCGGCACGGCGGTAAAGATGCCGCGGCACGGCGGTAAAGTTACCGCGGCACGGCGGTAAACATGCCGCGGCACGGCGGTAAGTGACGAGTCGGCATGTAGGAGTGACAAATCGGCGTGCAGGAGTTTCGCCACGCCGTCCGCGAGCGTAGGATTTAATGTACTTTTAATGAATATTGCTGTGAGATAAACGGATGTAATTGTTTGAATTCGTAGATGTTTGCGAAGAATAAGCTCCTTGTCCGGATGGTGAGGGCTGAAAGCCCGATGAGGGAGCGTAAGCTTCCGAGATACTAGCCCAGGGTGAAGCGAGCGCAGCGAGCGAGAACCCTGGGTTGTAGCGTTATAAGTAATCGGAGTGCTGTAAGTACGACAGATTTATAGAATTTTCCACAACGTCTGTCAATGAGAACGGTTGCTTCATTCGTCCAGTCTGTCGTACTTTCAGCACTCCATCTTGGGGTGGTCTCTTACCCGGGGTTCTCGCTCGCTGCGCTCGCTTCACCCCGGGCTAGAATCTCGCC
>JBJEAG010000007.1:0-4640 GCA_051868855.1 Alloprevotella sp.
CCCCGGGCTAATATCTCGCCCTCCTTCGTCGGGCTCGTTCGTGCTTTCAGCACTCTCCATCCGGTCAAGGGGCTTGTCCTTCGCAAACACCAACGTATTCAAATCTTTACTACCGTTTAGCGGACAGCAATAAAAACGAAACGTCCGAACCGTGAAACCGAGGTGGTCGAAACGTGCAGAAACACAAAGAGGGTGTGCCGCGGCGGGCACACCCTCTTGGTGAGATGCTTTGTGAGATTCGTTTTAGATGTCTTTCAGTGATTCGCGCTTCATTCTCTTCCGGCGCGTTTGCGGGCGAGGTGGTCAAGGATGATTTTGCGCATACGCATGGACTTCGGAGTCACCTCAACGTATTCGTCTTCCTTGATATATTCCAACGCCTCTTCCAGCGAGAAGATGGTGGGCGGGATGATGCGCGCCTTTTCGTCAGCTCCGGAGGCACGCATGTTTGTCAGCTGCTTCGCCTTGGTGACATTGACGACAAGGTCGTTCTCATGGACGTGCTCGCCGACAACCTGACCGGCATAGACCTCATCTTGCGGAGAAATGAAGAAGCGGCCGCGGTCCTGAAGGTGGTCGATGGCGTAGGCGAAAGCCGTGCCCCCTTCGAGCGAAACCATAGAGCCGTTTTGGCGGCGTTGCAGGTCGCCCTTGTAGGGTTGATATTCCATGAAGCGGTGCGCCATGATGGCTTCGCCTTGGGAAGCGGTGAGGATGTTGGTGCGCAGTCCGATGATGCCGCGGGAAGGAATGAGGAACTCGATATCGACGCGGTCGCCGAGACTCTGCATGGAAGTGAGTTCGCCCTTGCGGCGCGTGACGAGGTCAATCATCTTGGAAGAGAATTCCTCGGGGACGTTGATGGTGAGTTCTTCCATCGGTTCGCAGCGCTGCCCGTCGATTTCCTTGTAGATGACTTGCGGCTGTCCGACTTGGAGTTCGTAGCCCTCGCGGCGCATGGTCTCGACGAGAATGGAAAGGTGCAGGACACCGCGTCCGCTGACAATCCAACTGTCGCCGCCGGTGGTGCGGGTCACACGCAGCGCCAGGTCTTTCTCGAGTTCCTTCTCGAGACGGTCGTTGATGTGGCGGGAGGTGCAGAACTTGCCTTCCTTGCCGAAGAAGGGGGAGTCGTTGATGGCGAAGAGCATGGACATCGTGGGCTCGTCAATGGCGATGGGCGGAAGCGGCTCGGGGTTCTCGAAGTCGCAAATGGTGTCGCCGATTTCAAAACGCTCAAGACCGACAATGGCACAGATGTCGCCACAGGAAACGGACTGCGTGCGGCTGCGCGTCATGCCCTCAAAGGTGTGCACCTCCTTGATTTGCGTTTTCTCGAACGTGCCGTCGCGGTGAGCAATGGTGCATTTCATTCCCTCGGTGATGGTGCCTCGGTGAACGCGACCGACGGCAATGCGACCCGTATAGTTGGAATAGTCGAGAGAAGTGATGAGCAACTGCGGCGTGCCTTCGATTTGCTTCGGCGCGGGAATGACTTCCACGATTTTTTGGAGAAGATAGTCGATGTTGTCGGTCGGCTGATTGTAGTCTTCTCCCATCCAGCCGTTCTTGGCGGAGCCATAGACAACGGGAAAGTCGAGTTGGTCCTCGGTGGCGTTGAGGTCGCACATGAGGTCGAAAACCATTTCATAGACTTCCTCCGGTCGGCAGTTGGGTTTATCGACTTTGTTGACGACGACGATGGGTTTCAAGCCGATTTCGAGCGCCTTTTGGAGAACGAAACGAGTCTGCGGCATGGGTCCCTCAAAGGCATCGACAAGGAGGAGACAGCCGTCTGCCATGTTGAGAACGCGCTCCACTTCGCCGCCGAAGTCGGAGTGTCCCGGAGTGTCGATGATGTTTATCTTGGTTTCGCCATAGCGAATGGAAACGTTCTTGGAAAGAATCGTGATTCCTCGCTCTCGCTCCAAATCGTTGTTGTCGAGGATGAGTTCCCCGGCGTTTTGGTTCTTTCTGAACAAATTACCGGCAAGCAACATCTTGTCAACAAGAGTTGTCTTGCCGTGGTCAACGTGGGCGATGATGGCAATGTTGCGAATGTCCTGCATAGAAATTTTTGTGTATCTTTGTTTTGCGGGCGCAAAGTTACTAACTTTGCCGCCAATAATCACTCTCCCAAAGCCTTTAATGAAAACTTGAGGGCTTTGTTTTTCTCAAAACGAAAAGAGGAGTGAGCATTTTGAGGAGTAAGTTTCCGATTCTGCGTTGCTCCGCTGCCTTTCCCGAGGTTTGCAACGACTTTTCTTGCTCCATAGTCCCGAATCCATTCATCATACATACACCTTATTATATATATGTCAAATTCTTCTTTCAAGCGCACCACCGTGACCGCCGCGCTGCCCTACGCCAACGGCGGCATCCACATCGGTCACCTTGCGGGAGTTTACGTCCCCGCCGACATCTACGTGCGCTACCTCCGCTTGAAAAAACGCGAAGTGCTCTTCATCTGCGGTTCTGACGAACACGGCGTTCCCGTCACCATCAGAGCGCGAAAAGAAGGATGCACGCCGCAACAGGTCGTGGACCGCTACGACAAAGTCATCAAAGAATCTTTCCAAGAGTTCGGCATCTCATTCGACAACTACGGACGCACCACCTCTGAAGTCCACCGACAGACTGCCTCCGACTTCTTCCGCAAACTCTATGACAAAGGAGAGTTCGTCGAAAAAGAAAGCGAACAATACTACGACGAAGAGGCACAGACCTTCCTCGCCGACCGCTACATCACCGGCGAATGCCCCCACTGTCACGCCGAAGGAGCCTACGGCGACCAGTGCGAGAAATGCGGCACCGCCCTCTCTCCCACAGAACTCATCAACCCCCGAAGCACCGTCAGCGGAGCAAAACCCGTCTTGCGAAAGACGAAGCACTGGTATCTCCCCCTTGACCGCCACCAGGAATGGCTCGAGAAGTGGATTCTCAAAGACCACCCCGAATGGCGCTCCAACGTGCTCGGACAATGCAAATCCTGGTTCGACATGGGACTCCAACCGCGAGCCGTCAGCCGAGACCTCGACTGGGGCATCCCCGTGCCCGTCGAAGGCGCCGACGGAAAAGTGCTCTACGTTTGGTTCGACGCGCCCATCGGATATATCTCCAACACAAAGGAAATCCTCCCCAACGATTGGGAAAAGTGGTGGAAGGACCCCGAAACGAGACTCGTGCACTTCATCGGTAAAGACAACATCGTCTTCCACTGCATCGTCTTCCCCGCCATGCTCAAGGCTGAAGGCTCCTACATCCTTCCCGACAACGTCCCCGCCAATGAGTTCCTGAACCTCGAAGACGACAAGATTTCCACCTCCCGCGACCACGCCGTCTGGCTCGACGAATATCTCCGCGAACTTCCCGGAAAACAAGACGTGCTGCGCTACGTCCTCACCGCCAACGCTCCCGAGACGAAGGACAACAACTTCACGTGGAAGGATTTCCAGGCTCGCAACAACAACGAACTCGTGGCGGTCTATGGCAACTTCGTGAACCGTGCGCTGCAACTGACTCAGAAATACTACGAAGGAGTCGTGCCCGCCGCCGGCGAACTGACGGACTATGACCGCGAGACCATCGCCGAATTTGCCGGAGTGAAAGCCGAAGTGGAGCGCCTTTTGGAAAACTTCCGCTTCCGCGACGCACAGAAGGAGGCAATGAACCTCGCTCGCATCGGCAACAAATATCTCGCCGACTCCGAGCCTTGGAAAGTCATCAAGACCGACCCGGAGCGCGTGAAGACCATCCTCCACCTCTCTCTCCAACTCGTTGCCAACCTCGCCATTGCCTTTGAGCCCTTCCTTCCCTTCTCTTCTCAGAAACTCCGCGACATGCTCGGACTTGCCGAAGTGGAATGGGACCGTCTCGGCAGCACCGACCTCCTTTCCGCCGGACACCAACTCGGAAAACCCGAGCTGCTCTTCGAGAAAATCGAAGACGCCGTCGTCGAGGCACAGGTGAAGAAACTGGAGGACAAGAAGAAGGAGCGCGAGGCTGCCGCCTATCGCGCAGAACCCGTTCTGCCGACCATTCCTTTCGAGGACTTCGAGAAACTCGACATCCGCGTCGGCACCGTTCTCTCCTGCGAGAAGGTGAAGAAGAGCAAGAAACTCTTGAAGTTCGAACTTGCCGACGGACTCGAGAACCGCACCATCGTGAGCGGCATTGCTTTGCACTATGACCCTGCCACGCTTGTCGGCAAACAGGTCTGCTTCATCGCGAACCTTGCTCCTCGCACCGTCTGCGGCGTTGAAAGCCAGGGCATGATTCTCTCCGCTGTTGACAGCGACGAGTTCCTCTCTCTCCTCACGCTCGACAGAAAGGTTGCTCCCGGCAGCCGCGTCGGATGAACTTCTTGAAATCATAGCTAATCACTCATCTGAAGTATAGTCCAAAAGAGGCTGTGTCGTCATTTCTTTGCGACACAGCCTCTTTTCAATTATGCTTTTTCTGTCTGTTCCCTTTTATTGCTGTCCGGTAAAAGTTTTTCAGCCGAATGGCAAGGGCTGCAGGCCCGATGAGCCCGACGAAGGAGGGCGAGCTGCTAGCCCAGGCCGTGAGGCCTGGGTAAGGTGGCAGTAGTAATTTTGAGGGCTGTAAGTCCCGATTCCTTTAATAGACCGCTGTTGTTG
>JBJEAG010000008.1:0-18890 GCA_051868855.1 Alloprevotella sp.
TGTTTTCCATAAGAGGACAATTTTCTTTTTGCAAAAATACAACTGTTTCCTGATTCTGAGGCTGCTGCCTTGCAAAAAGTGCATCCCGAACCGCGGAAGGAACTCGGGATGCACGACACCAATTCGGTGTTTTTGTATGTCTGTTCTATGCGAAATTGTTTGCCTACATGATATTTCCACTGTTGATGTCGTCAATGACCTGCTGACTGATGCTGTCCACGTTTTTGCTTTCGTCGGCATGGTTCATCAGAAACTCCACGACAGTCTTCCAATCGGGAAAACGTTCCGTGAGAAAGTGAATGTGGTGGTCGCCGAACTCCGAGGCGCCATGTTTCTCGCGGTCGTCAATCAGCCACGCACCCGGTTGCAGGCAGAGGTTCTTGTGGTGCGTCAGAATCATGCGTTTGTGGAACACCTCGCCGAAGTAGGTCTTCACCCACTCCAACTTATCGTTCAGCGCGGTGGGGTTGTTCCAGGGCGCGGTAGAGAGGATGTAGCAGTCGAACCGCTCGCTCAGCGTTTTCACAGCTTCAATGGCACCTTCGACGGGTTTCATGCGAAGGAAGATGCCCGGTATGTCATCGTAGTGCGGTTTCCCTTTGCCGTCGTCGGCATAGCGTGCCAGCTCGTCAGCCGGCGTGGCGTCAATTCCACTTTGAAAGTTCACCAACACGTTGTCCATGTCGAAATAGAGAATCTGCTTTTTCATAATAAATAGGAATATATAGGTCTTGAAATCTCGTCTTTCTTTGATTCGAATGTAATATAGTTGCGTTGTTCGGAAAATTCAATGCTTTGTTCGTTTTCTCGGCAGAAATGCGGACTTTTCATTCTGTCAATCCCGGCGTGTCGCCATCGCTTTTGGACGCCAAATATAGGAAATATTAAGCGTTTCGCGACTGTGCACTTTAATTCATTTCTTCTCCTTCATGCTTTTTCTCGCTCCGTTTTTACATCGAAATGAGAATTTTTTGTACGAACACGAAATTTTTTGTGCAAAAAAAAGAGATTCTGTGGAAGATTTTTCATCTTTCTAATATTCAAAGGTTTTTGCTCGCCAAAGAAAAGTGAATAAAATGACAAAAAGACAGTTTTATATGTATATTCCACTCAAAAAGTTTCTTAAAGCGCGAAAAATACCCCCCCCGTCGTGCATAAATGAAAGAGAATGGTTATTTTTGCAGGCGAATTGGAATTCGGTTTTTTTGTAGTTTTATTCCGGATTCCGGTTTCTTAAAATCCATTTCCCCAAGCAGGTAGGGGCGCCTATCTGCTGTTTTAAGTAGTTTTGGGCGCTCCGTCCGAAGTGATTCGCACGGAGCGTCATTTTTATGTCCTTGCGGTAGCAGTTAAATCCTTTTTTTGCATACAAAGAAGTTTCCTCCGCGGTCGAATCATCGTTGTTCGATTGCAAAAGTGCGAGCACGATGTTCGTGCAACGCCAAGAGGACGTAGGCTTCAAAACTGTGCACACAGCGCGGTACTTCTGTGCGAAATACCGAAAAATAACGGTAGTACCGAAAAAAATACCGACTTTTCCGACCATTACCCCCCCCCGTTCATTTTGGTGTTCGCCGTACCTTTGCAGGCGAAAACTAAACGCAGAGCCTACGCGCGCTTGTCGGACTTTTCAGAGAGAAAGCAGTCCTTATAATATATAATGTATGCAGGTGTCTTTTCGGAGGCGTTTTCGACCTTTCGACTTCCTGCGTCTTTTCGACACCATTGAAAGAACGAAAACTTTGAAAGAACGAAAACTTTGAAAGTACGAACACATTACTTTTAATCACTATTTATATGAAAAAACAACTACTCCTCTTCGCGTTGTGGATGTTTGGCATCATCGGCGCGTCAGCTTGGCCCACCATCACTTCGGTGTCGTCCACGCCTGTCACAGATTTGAGCACACTGAGTGCCGACAAACTCTACGTGATGCAAATCATTAAAAACGGTTCGACAGACCGTTCATCCGAGAACAAATTCTTCAAGGTTGCCGCAACCAAGGAACGTCCTGCCATCGCCACGATGAACACGGAAGACTCTGACAATTCTGCCTTCCTGTTCCGCTTCACTCCGTTGGAGGCAGCAGGTCGTTACCGCATCAGCGTCAACAGCTTCTATATTGCTTCGTTCAACACTGCCGGAGGATTCTATGCTTCTGAGAACACCGATGGAGATTTAAGTTTTGACTACGCATTGGAAGCAGCCGATGACAACACGTTCAAGTTGCACGGTTACAAGAACAATGCCGCCGGTTCGTTCATCGTTGCCAATAATGATGAAATTCAGGTTGTTCAGAATGCGAACGCTGCTTCTGCCGCCACTTTCCGCATCTACGAGGTGACGGTGGGACAACTCTATCCTTTTGAGTTGAGCACCTTGAACGCCGATGGTACTTTCTCCGACAACACGAAATGGTATAACCTCGCCGTTACCATTCCGAATAGTACGAACGTCAAGAACGTGTATGCCACTGAGAGTGCAGTCATGGCTGACACCAACGGAAAGAAACTTTCCAAGCCGCAACTCGTCTGCTTCGTGGCTGACGAACCGCCGATGAGCGTGAAAGTTTACTCTTTGCTTGCCGGTGCAGGCAAACCGCTCAGCACAGCCGATGCCTCAAACAGCACGGCTGCATCATTCAGCGAAACAGGTTCTGTCAGCAGATGGTCTGTTCGTCCCAACACCAACTCCCCCGAAGGCACTACAAGCGGCTTTGCTCTCACCACAAACTATAACACCGCTGCCCTCAATCTTTTTGGCGGAGGAGATCAAATTAAGATTTATGTGAACAGTGCCGCACCCACCGGGAAGGGAAGTTGCTTCACTCCATACTCCATCACGGAATCTCTCTCCGCAGCTCTTGCCTACGGTGACCGCAGCGAGTATCTCCAAGGTTATCGTCTCTCCGATGAACTCCGCGCCGCACAGGATGGCTACAATGAAACGAACTCCGTAGAAAACCTTGCCACTCTTGTGGATGTTTGGAACGACGCAGAAAAGGGTGGAAACAACGCTTTGAAGATGCCTGTCAGCGGTAAACTTTACCAGCTCATTTTCAACCGCGGCGAACACATCATCTCCCTCAAACCCACTGACGCCGATGCTGATGGCAACTTCACCGTCTCCGGCGATGCGGGTGCAGTTGCCGGTGCACTCAACGACCAAGGTCTGAATTCTCTGTGGATGTTTGACGCCGTCGAAGGCAGCGCCAATACCTATCACATTCACGCCGCCAACACGCCCGGCTACTATCTCGGCACGCCCACCGGCACCACCGGCACCACTGCTACGTTCCACATCTCCAACGCTTCCGACACCTACGCTGCCTACACCGTGGAGGGAGGCAGTGCACTGCTCAAAGGTTTGAGAACAAATGCCAACACAGGGGACACTAAAACCTATCTCAACACCAGTTACGGCAGCGGCGAAAAACCCGAATATGCCTCCATCTGTCGCTGGGAACCCGGCGTGGAGAAAGCCGGCAACCAAATCAAGATTAAAGAAGTGGATTCCTTCACGCTCACCATCGGAGAGGCTGGTTGGAGCACGCTTCACCTCAACTTCGCCGTGCAACTTCCCGAAGGTTTGAATGCCTACGCACTCGCAGGCACTCAGGGCAACAATCAGCCTGTGACGCTCAGCGACGTCGGTCGCATCATTCCCAAAGACACGCCGGTGCTCGTTTCCAAAAACGGAAGCAGCGAAACGTCCTTCACACTGAAA
The DNA here is from genome assembly GCA_051868855.1 of Alloprevotella sp. Lineage (GTDB taxonomy): Bacteria > Bacteroidota > Bacteroidia > Bacteroidales > Bacteroidaceae > Alloprevotella. The sequence continues at coordinate 3,727 of JBJEAG010000008.1, forward strand.
CTCGTGGCAAACGCCGAAGCGTATAGCGGCACGAACCTCCTTTCCGGCACCCTGCTTCGCCGCACGGGCATGGAAACTTCCGGCTCCTACTATGTGCTTGCCTATAAAGACCCCGACGGCGACGGCACCAAGTCCGCCGTGCTCTGCAAGTCCTTCTCTGTCGCCGTGCCCGCCAACAAGGCATTCCTGCCTGTTGCCGCGCTCTCCGGTTCCGGCAGTGCGCCCGAAATGTTCACCCTCTTCCCCGGCGAAGAACTGACCGGCATTTCCCAAGCCGTCGAAACTGCCACGGAAGCCTCCAAGCATTTCTATGACCTCAACGGTCGCCGCGTTCTCTTCCCCGGTCGTGGCATCTACGTCACCGGAGAAGGCAAGAAAGTGTTCATCCCCTAAAAATACTGACACATGAAAAAGAAATATTTTTCTCCCTGCATAGAGGTTATCCGCCTGCACCCCGAAGGCGCCACCGCCATCAATCTTGTTTCGGGCGGCGACTCTCCCAACTCTGGAAACTCTGTCTATGACGAAGGCGACATCCTTTCCGGCAGTCGCGGCGACAAAGGTCCTTGGGACAGCAGTCTCTGGAGCAATATGAAGGATTAACCTGCATTATTCATACTCGTTCCTACTGCAAGGCCTAACTGGTAGCACCTCAGCGTGGTGCTCGCTCTTCCTCTTTGAAAGTAGGATTTACTACATTCTGCATCGTCATCGCTGTGCTCACGCTGATGCATTGCCATTTAGACCTTTCGTGACGGAACAGTGTGAATAATGCAGGCTAAGTTCCTCCGCAAAAAATCTTTTCTGCCCCCACAACGGCAGAAAACATCGCCAAAAACAGAAAAGGTCAGCTTCGGCTGGCCTTTTCTGCGCCTTTTGATGAAGCTTTCGCGAGAATTGAGTAGATTTCAGTAACTTTGCGCCAAAATACTGCAACAGCATGAACATCGAACAAAACATCCGCACGGCAGTCATCCAAGCCGTGAAAGAACTTTACGGTGCTGACATCACACCCGAACAAGTCACCACTCAGAAAACAAAGAAAGAATTTGAGGGTCATCTCACCCTCGTCGTCTTCCCCCTGCTCCGCATCTCGCGCAAGAAGCCGGAAGACACTGCCACCGACATCGGCAACTGGCTCATTGCCAACCATCCCGACCTCGTCTCCTCCTTCAATGCCGTCAAAGGCTTCCTCAATCTCGTCATCGCCTCTGACTGCTGGATTGCCCTGCTCAACGCCATCCACGCCGACGATCGCTTCGGTCTGACGCCCGTCACGCCAGAGAGTCCGCTCGTCATGATTGAATATTCTTCCCCCAACACCAACAAGCCGCTCCACCTCGGTCACGTCCGCAACAACCTCCTCGGCTGGGCGCTTGCCAACGTGGTGGAAGCCAACGGTAATCGCGTGGTGAAGACGAACATCGTCAATGACCGCGGCATCCACATTTGCAAATCCATGCTTGCCTGGCAGAAATGGGGCGAGGGCGAAACACCGCAGTCTTCGGGCATGAAGGGCGACCACCTCATCGGAAAATACTACGTCGCCTTCGACCAGCATTTCCGCGCCGAGGTGAAGGAACTCGCCGCGCGCTTCACGGAAGAAGGCATGAACCCCGAGGAAGCCACGGAACGCGCCAAGAAAGAAAGTCCGCTCATGCAGGAAGCCCACGCCATGCTCGTCAAGTGGGAACAGGGTGACCCCGAAGTGCGTGCCCTCTGGCGAAAAATGAACGAGTGGGTCTATGAAGGCTTCGACATCACCTACAAGGCGATGGGCGTGAGCTTCGACAAGATATACTACGAAAGCGACACCTATCTCGAAGGCAAGGAGAAGGTGGAAGAAGGCTTGGAGAAGGGCATCTTCTTCCGCAAGGAGGATGGCTCCGTCTGGGCTGACCTCACCGCCGAAGGACTGGACGAGAAACTCCTGCTCCGCGCCGACGGCACGAGTGTCTATATGACCCAGGACATCGGCACGGCGAAGCTTCGTTTCCGCGACTTCCCCATCGACAAGATGGTCTATGTCGTGGGCAATGAGCAGAACTATCATTTCCAGGTGCTCAGCATTCTGCTCGACAAGCTGGGCTTCAAATGGGGCAAGGACCTCGTGCATTTCTCCTACGGCATGGTGGAACTCCCGAACGGCAAGATGAAGAGCCGCGAAGGCACCGTGGTCGATGCCGACGACCTGATAGAAGGCATGATTGCCCAGGCTCGCATGACCGTCGAGGAAGCCGGAAAGTTCGACGACATGACAGAAGAGGAGAAAGCCGAAGTCAGCCGCATCGTCGGTCTCGGCGCGTTGAAATATTTCCTCCTGAAAGTTGATGCACGCAAGAACATGCTCTTCAACCCCGAAGAGAGCATCGACTTCAACGGCAACACCGGACCGTTCATTCAGTACACCTACGCCCGCATCCGCTCCGTGCTTCGCAAGGCTGCCGACGCCGGCATCGCCTGTCCGGCATCGCTGCCCGGCGGCATTGCTCTCTCCACGAAGGAGGAAGACCTCGTGCAACACGTGGCTGACTTCGCCGCCGTCGTGAAGCAAGCCGGCGACGAGTTCCAGCCCGCTGCCGTCGCCAACTACTGCTACGAGTTGGTGAAGGAGTATAACCAGTTCTACCACGACTTCAGCATTCTTCGCGAGAGCGACCCGCAGGTTCAGGCGTTCCGTCTCGTGCTCTCCGCCAACGTTGCCAAAGTCGTTCGCACCGGCATGAAACTCCTCGGCATCGAAGTGCCCGAGAGAATGTGATGCCCCGAGGCGCGTTGATGTCTTTCATTCCCTTTCGCCGATGAAGCAGAAGTTCTATGTCGTCTGGACGGGTCGCCGCCCCGGAGTCTATGCCACGTGGGAGGAGTGTCGCGCCCAAGTGGAGGGTTTCCCCGCCTCGCGCTTCAAATCCTTCCCCACCGCCGCCGAGGCGCAAGCCGCCTTTGCCGACCCGCCGGAGAAACACGTGGCGCCCGCCGGACGCAAATCAGCTCGCGCCGAAGGGGCTGCGAAGAAGGCAGAGCGAAAGAAGACGGTGAAGGGAGAAGCCGCCGACAATGCCGAGGCTGGTCACGCTCGCGTCGCCATTCGCATGGACGAAAACGGTTTGCCGATTCTTCCGCCCGGCGTGGACCCCAACGGGCTCGCCGTTGATGCCGCCTGCTCGGGCAATCCCGGAAAGATGGAATACCGCGGGGTGCACCTCGGTTCCGCCACGGAGATTTTTCATTTCGGTCCGGTCTATGGGACGAACAACATCGGCGAATTTCTCGCCATTGTCCACGCCCTCGCTCTCTGCAAACAGAAAGGCTGGCAAGTGCCCATCTACTCCGACAGCCGCAACGCCATGCTCTGGGTCAAGAACCGCAAATGCCGCACCACCCTCGCTCGCAACGCTCGCACTGCCCGGCTCTACGAACTCATCGAACGCGCCGAGAAATGGTTGAAAGAGAACGACCACTCCGACCTCCCGCTCCACAAATGGGAGACGCGACGCTGGGGGGAAATACCCGCCGACTTCGGCAGAAAATGAAATACCGGCGCGTCGCTGCAGCGCGTCGCACGAATGCACAGAAAGATACGTTTCGTTTTGGGTTTCGTCTCAAAACGAAGCGTATCTTTTTTTTGGGTGTCGGACGGCAAGTTTTTGATTACGGATGCTGCTGATTGAACGCGGGGCAAAGAGGTCAAAAGGGAGATGCGGAACAATTTTTGGCAGGGTCTTCTATGCTATTTCGACAGCATTTGCCAAGTTTTTGCCAAGTTTTTGCCAAGTTTTTGCCAAGTTTTTTTCAAGTTTTTCCAAGTTTTTCCAAGTTTTTCCAAGTTTTTGCAGGGTTTTTGCAGGGTTTTTGCAGGGTTTTTGCAGGTTGCAAAAGGGTTGCAAAAGGGTTGCAAAATGGTTGCAAAATGGTTGCAAAATGGTTGGCAAATGGTTGGCGCGAGTCGCTTCGCTTTGGCATTTGCTTTGGCGTTTGCTTTGGCGCGGCGCTTACGCACCGCGCACAGGGAATCTTTTTTGGGTCTAAGAGACAACGAGTTTAAAAATCTAAAAGTCGCTTTGCCCTCTTTGTCTCTTTGTCTCTTTGTCTTTTTGACTCTTTGTCTCTTTGTCTCTTTGTCTTTTTGACTCTTTCCTACCGTGGCAATACTTTTTCCTTGGGAGTTGTCATTTTTTTCTTGGGAGTCGTTAGTGTTCACCATAATGATGAACACGTGTTCGCCCTTATGATGAACACGTGTTCGCCTTAATGATGAACACGTGTTCGCCCTAAGGACGAACACTAACGGGAGTAAGGACAGGAGTGACAAGTCGGCGTGCAGGAGTAACAAATCGGCGTGCAGGAATGACGCCACGCCGTCTGCGAATGTTGCCACGCCGTCTGCGAATGTTGCCACGCCGTCCGCGAACGAACTTTTATTGCAAGAAATTGCGTAACTTTGCGACACGCATCAGTAATAACCTATATCTAATCTCCAACCTAAATCTAATCATGTCTTTCAAACACATTCTCGTGGGTGTTCTGCTCACCGGAAGCGTTTCGCTGTCCGCCCAGCGCGTCTCGCTGAACGACGGCTGGCAGTTCATTCGCTTGGACGACACCCAAGAGAAACAATGGGAAACACACAATCAGGGAACGGACTGGAGTTCCCAATTCCACGTGGAGCACGTGGCAGGCGAGGTCTTCGACCGCACCGGAGGTCTCACCGACAGTCTGCTCCGAGTCGAACGGAACAGAATCGCCGACCCCGCCGCGTGGCAGAAAGTGGCGCTGCCCCACACAGCCAAAGTGGAGGACTATGTCATCACGAAACCCTGGCAGGGAGTCTGCTACTATCGTCGAACGCTTCGCATCGCTGAGGCTGACGCCACGCGCCGCCACTGGATTGAATTTGAAGGCGCCATGCAACTCGCCGACATCTGGATTAACGGACGCCACGCCATGACCCACGCCGGAGGCTACAACACCTTCGTCCTCGACGCCACTCCCTTCCTCCGCGCCGGAGACAACGAAATCACCGTGCGCCTCGACAACCACGACAATCCCCTCATCCCGCCGGGCAAACCGCTGGACCGACTGGATTTCTGCTACCACAGCGGACTCTATCGTGACGTCTTTCTCATCACGAAAGGCGACGTCCGCATCACTCATCCCCTCCTTTCCAACACGCCTCGCGGAGGCGGCATCCTTGTCACCTATCCCCAAGTGAGCAAGGAGAAAGCCAAGGTTCGCGTGCAGACTGAAATCGTCGGCGAACGCGCGGCGAACGTGGTGCTGCGCCAGACGCTCCGCGAATGGAAACGAGGAAAAGGCAGCGGAAAGAAGGTCGCCGTCGCCGAGAAAAAGGTCTTCCTTGCCGCCAACGAACCCTCCACTCTCACCCAGGACCTCGCCCTCAACCATCCCCGGCTCTGGCATCCCGAGACGCCGAACCTCTATGTCCTCACGACAGAAATTCTGTCCGACGGAAAAGTGCTCGACACGGAGCAGACGCGCATCGGCATCCGCCGCTTCGAAATCACCGACGAGGGCTGCTTCATCAACGGCGAGAAGGTCTTCCTCCAAGGCTCGAACCGCCACCAGGAATATCCCTACGTCGGCAACGCCATCAGTGATCGCGCCCAGCGCCGCGACGTTTGGCACATCCGCTCCAACGGTTTCAACACCGTGCGTCTCGGTCACTATCCCCAAGACCCCTCCGTCCTCGATGCTTGCGACGAGATGGGACTGCTCGTCATCGAACCCATCCCCGGCTGGCAATATTTCAATCCCGATTCCCTCTTCGTCGCACGAACCATGCGCGACATCCGTCAAACCATTCGCCGCGACCGCAACCATGCTTCCGTGCTGCTTTGGGAAACCACACTCAACGAGTCCTGGCCGCCGACATGGTGGAAAGACAGTGCGGTGGCTGTTGCTCACGCCGAAATGCCCGACGGGCTCGCCCTCACCTCCGGCGACAGTTATGGCTACAACGGCTTTGACGTTTGCTACAACGACTGGTGCGACGCCGACTTCTCTCGCCCGAACAACAGCACAAAGCCGAGTTTCATCAGAGAATATTATGACTATGAGTTCGGCGGACACTACAGCACTTCCCGCGTCACCCGCGGCGACGGCGAACGCGCTCTGAGGCAGAACCTCCGCAACGCCATCTGGAGCGACAACAGCAACCGCGCCCGCAGTCAGCGCACCATCGGTCACGCCGTTTGGAGCATGTATGACTACAATCGCGGCTGCTGCGACAACATTTGCTACAGCGGCGTGGCTGACCTCTTCCGTCTGCCCAAATACAGTCTCCTCCACTACCGCGCCCAGCAAGCGGTCGGTGCCTACACGCCCGACGGTCCGCGCCGCCCCGAGGTGAATCTCGCCACGCGCTGGGACGCTCAGTCCTCCGACACCGTCGTTGTCCTCGGTAACGTAGTCCAAGTCAGCCTCCGTCTCGACGGAAAAGAACTTGCCTGCCAACGACCGGACCACGGCGCCACCACAGCCTACGCTCCTCAGTTCGACGGAGGCAACTGCCGGGAACTGCCCGCCCCGCCCTTCACCTTCACCGGCATCACCTTCCGCCCCGGCACACTCGAAGCCGTCGGTTTGGATGAAAACGGCAAAGAGGTGGCACGCCAAAGCGTCACGACGCCGGGCGCAGCCGCAGGCATTCGCTTGGACTATTTCCGCGCCGGCACTCCCGCCGCCCGCCACGACCTCCTCATCGTCTATGTGCAACTGCACGACGCCAAGGGCAACGCTTGCCACGACAACAAAGTGCCCGTGCGCCTCGAAGTGGAGGGCGGCGAAATCTGCGGACCGACGGAAACGAAGACCGAGGACGGCATAGCCTCCTTCCTCGTTCGCACCGCCGATGTCCCGCGCCTCAGTCTCCGCGCCGTCAGCGGCGACTTCCTCGCCGAAGCCCGCTGGAAACTGCAATAGTGCCTCTCCGCGTTTTTTTCGTGTAGATATTTTCCCAAAAACGCAGAAAACAAAGAATCGACCGTCAGTTCGGAAACTGGCGGTCGATTGTCGTTCATGAACGTAACGTAACGAAAAGTTCTCTCTATATAATATAATGGTATGTTTCAGCGGAACATCACTTTGTCCTCTGAAAGCGGAGTTTCAGTGAAGTGGCTTTCAGATATTCTTCTGCTTTCTTCTTGCCAAGATGGAGCCCATCGTTTTTCATGACTTGTCCGCCCTTGATGATGACTTTGTCGCCTTCCACCACTGTGGTGAAAGAGCCCACGGTGAACGAATAGAGTTCATTGCCCTCAGCGTCCAGTCCGACGAGTTCCACAATCTGTCCGATGGGTTTGATTTGCGGCATTTTCACATAGTAGTCCACCATGTCCTGAGGGAAGGCAGCCGGCACATCAGTTTCGGCGACCACTTCTCCTTCTAAATTGAACTTCGGTGCGAGATCGCTCTTGCCGAAGAATCCGTTGGGAGAGAGCGACAAAGGTTTGCTCACCTTCAGCGGGGCTTCGCAGGTCACCTCGAACTCCTTGCCCGCGATTTTATCCATGGCGGCGGTCAGGTCCTTTTCGGCTTGTTCGCAAAGTTCTTTGATTTTTTTGTCAGCCTTCTTGAATTCTTCTTCGCTTTTGAAGATGTCAGGATTCTCTCGGATTTTCTTCACCTCAGAATTCCATTCGACAAGAATGCTCGGAATTTCACCGAAGAGCAGAGAATCAGAACGGGAACCGGAGCCGCAGGAGGAAAGGATGAAGGCAGAGAACGCGAGAGCCGCGAGTTTGAAAGTCTTTTTCATGATGCAGAATTTTGTAAGGTTAATAAATGAATGAGAAAAAGATGTTGTGGCGGCAAAGATAGGGCGAAAAGAGGCTTGCGACCTATAGACAAATATAGATTTATGCCCGAAAACACCGATTCCTGCGGGCTTTCTCCGGAAAACTCGTTCGCGGCGAAAGAATCTCACGCCGGAAAAGAGTTTAACGCGGGGAAAGAGTTCAACGCGGGGAAAGCATCATGTCTCACAAGAACATGGTCATGTATGCCGGCACATACGTCACTCCCTTTTCCATCCTCAAATCTTTCGTGTAGATGAGGTATTTGTTTTTGATGCGCGCCGAGAATTTTGTGCAGAAAGCATCCAACGATGCGTGCGTTTTGTAGCCCGAAGACTTCACTTCGATGGGACTGATTTTGTCGCCGTCTGCAATCAGGAAGTCCACCTCGTAGTTGTGCTTCCCGCTCTCAGTGGGGAAAGTGTAGTAGTAGAGTTCGTGGCCGGCGGTCTTCAAGATTTGTGCCACGGCATTTTCATAGACATATCCGAGGTCGGCACTCAGTTTGTCTGTGAGCAGTTTGAGATAAATCGTGTTATCCACGAATTTCTTGTCCCAAAAAGCGAGCGTGACAAACAAGCCGGTATCGCCCGTGAACATTTTGAACTTATCCATGCTTTGATGCAACGCCATTCCTGCTCCGGGGTCATTGGCGTGATAGGCGAAGTTCACAACCATAGACTCTCTGATTTCAGAAAGAATCTCCGCAAGTCCGGCTGAACGTTTGCCTTCCGTGGCGCTCCAGGCTTGATATCGGTTTGCATTCCCTGAAAGTTGTGCCGGAATCTGATGAAACATTTTCGATGCACTGCCTGTCGGGTCAATTTTGTTGAAGTCGTCCTCGTAGAGCGTGATGATGGAGCGTTTCACACTGTCCACCTTTTCCAAATTGTTGGTCTCGAGATAGGCTGCCACAGCCTGCGGCATTCCGCCGATGAGCATGTAGAGTCGAAAATCTCGCATGAGTTTCCGATTGACGGCATCTCCCAATGAAGTTTTCCGAGTGAAGCATTCTTTCAACAATGCAATGGAGGCGGTGTCGCCCAAAGCCCACTTGAACTCTTCGTAGTCCATGGGATACATGTAGAGTTTCTTCTCCTCGCTCGGAATCAAAATGTCCTTCACGTTCTTTCTGATGGATATGAGAGAGCCGGTCTCGATGTAGTCATAACTTCCATCTTGCACCAAATATTTGATGGCTTGCCTTGCTTTTGGGGCGAGTTGAACTTCGTCAAAAACAATGACTGATCTGCGTTTCTTCAGTTCCACTCCGTATTCCAGTTGCAAGCGCATGAATATCCTGCTCAAATCGGAAACATCGTTGAACAATTCACGGATTTCCGCAGCGCAGGCGGCAAAATCGACTATGATGTAGGAGTCGTATTCATGTTTCGCAAATTCTTCTGCAATGGTTGACTTGCCGACACGGCGAGCGCCTTGAATCAGCACCGCCGTTCTTCCTTCGTCCGTTTGTTTCCAACTCAAAAGTTCATCATATATTTTTCTTTTGAACGCCATACGCTTCGGATTTATTTATTTGTTATTGAAAATCATCCTATTCGCGCAGCAAAGTTGGGGCATTTTGCACGAATCTCAAAATCTTTTCGGCTTAAAACGACACGAATCTCAAAATCTTTTCGGCGGAAAACGACACGAATCTCAAAATCTTTTCGGCAGAAAATGACGCAAATCTCAAAATGTGGGAGGAGAAAGGAGCGTCAAAAGGCAAACGAGAGCCAACACCTTTGTCTCGGTTGGCTCTCGTTGTCTCTGTCGTTTTGAAAAACTTTCCCGTCGTTTGGGGGAATTATAAAAGTTGAAAGAACTGCTGTCTCAATAGTTGAAGGAACTGCCGCCGAGAAATTCGCGCAAGAGGGAAGTGGGCGGGAGACTGAGGATGGGGATGGGTTTGACGTAGGAGAGGAATTTGCGGAGTCGGTAGGCTTCGCTGTATTCCTCCGCGTTCTCCGGCACCTCTTCAAGCAGGGGCAGAGCCTGTTCGCGCAGGGCGGCGAGTTCGAAGAGCAGAGCGGTGTTCACCATGATGTCGGCATTTTCCTGGAAAGGGAAAATCCACCTTTCTTCGCCGCGGCGCACGGAGGGCCACTGCGCGATGGTCTCTTGAGCGGAGCGGGCGCGATATTTGTGGTCGCGGACAATGCGGCGCAGCAGACGGTTGTCGGTCGTGGGAATGTAGTTGTGGTCATCGAGCAGCAGCGTGGTGAGCGCGGAGGCGTAGATGCGGAATTTGTGTCGGTCGTCCACTCCTTCCGTCAGTCTGGGGTTGAGGGCGTGGATGCCTTCGAGAATAAGGATGTCGCGCGGTTGGAGTTTGAGTTTCCTTCCGCTCGGCACGCTCTTTCCGGTGGGGAAGTCATAGCGCGGCGGTTCAACTTCTTCGCCGGCGATGAGGGCGTTGAGTTGGGAGGTGAGGAGGTTGATGTCCATGGCTTCGATGTGCTCAAAGTCATAGTTCCCGTTCTCGTCGCGCGGCGTGCGGATGCGGTCCACAAAGTAGTCGTCGGTGGAGATTGCCACGGGACGTATGCCGCAGACGGCGAGTTGCACGGAGAGGCGTTTGGCGAAGGTGGTTTTCCCGCTGGAGGACGGTCCGGCGATGAGCACGACTCTCACGTCGGGGCGCGAGGCGATGACATCGGCGATGGAGGAGATTTTCTTCTCCTGCAGGGCTTCGCTGATGTGGATGAGGTCGTTGGTGTGACCGTTGGCGCAGGCAAAGTTGAGGTCGCCGACGGTGGAGACGGTGAGGATTTCGTTTCGGCGGTGCTGTTCGCGGAAGACCTCGAACATTTTGGGCTGTTCCGTCAGCGGACGGAGTCTGTCAGGGTTTGCCGGGTCGGGGATGCGCAGGAGCAAACCGTCGCCGTAGGGCACGAGGTCGAAGAGATAGAGTTGCGAGGTGCGGATGAGGAGAGAGCCGTAGAAATAGTCCGCCGTGTCGCCGAGCGTATAGTAGGTCGTGTAGAGCGAGCCGAGGCTTTGCAGCAGTTTGACTTTGCTGTTCAGTCCGTCCTCTTTGAAACGCCGGACGGCGTCTTCCGTGGGACAGGTGATGCGGTGGAAGGGCAGGTTGTCGTCAATGATTTGTTGCATCTGACGTTTGAGACGCTCGACGATTTCGGGCGTGACGGCATTCTCCGACAGGAGTCGGCAGTAGTAGCCGTTGGAGACGGGAGTGTCGATGCGCAGGCGTGTTCCGGGATAGAGGTCGCGGACGGCTTTGTAGAGCACGAAGAAGAGCGAGCGCGTGTAGGTTCGCAGTCCGGAGGGGTTGGTGATGTCGAGGAACTCGATGTCTTTGTCCATGAAGAGCGTGAAGTGGAGTCCCTCCACTTTGTGATTGACCTTGGCGCTGGTGGCGCCGTGAGGAAGGTTCAGACCGAGAAGTTCATAGACTTCTTCCAAGTTGCAACCCAGCGGCACGCGGTGACTGCTTCCCGTGTTGGCGCAACGGATGGTGATTTCTTTTTTCATGTCTATATGTCTAAGGTTTGTTTCGCGTATATATATAATAAGGTATATCTCCCGGGAAATATTTCGCAAAAACGTGAGTCTCGTTGTCAGACGGAGGGGAGGGAGTGACCGTTGATTTTGCGATAGAGGTCGAGGGCGTAGATGTCGGTCATGCCGGAGAGAAAGTCGAGCACCGCCATGAGTCGGTCGCCGGGACGCGCGGCACGCACCTCATATTGCGAAGGCACCTGCGCCAACAAGAGGGAGGAGTAGGCTTTCTCGGGTGTCATGACGGCGTCGGTCATGAGTTCCAAGAGCGTGTAGATGATGTGATAGCCTGCGAGGTCCACGTTTGTCACCTCCCGGCAGCGGTAGATGCGGCTCGCGGCGATTTCCTCGCATTTGCGATAGGCCTCCCGGAGTTGAGGCGGGAGGTGGTCGATGAGAGAGCCTTGGAAGTTGCCGGCAAGGATTTCCTCTTCGTGGTCCACGAAGATGCGGACACAGGCACGCTCCAAGGCGTTGATGACGCAGGAGCGATAGCAGATGATGGTGTCATCGTTGTCCGTCCCGCTGCCGTAGGCTTCCTCCAATCTTTCTCGTTCTTCCTCGTCGAAGAAGGAGAGGAGGAGGTCGCGTGTCGTGTCGTAGTTGAGGAGACGGAGTTTGTGGGCGTCCTCGATGTCCATGATTTCATAGCAGATGTCGTCGGCGGCTTCGACGAGATAGACCAGCGGGTGGCGGGCATAGACCGCGGAGCCGTCTGCCGAGCGTTCGAGACAGCGGATGCCGAGTTCGTCGGCGATGGACTGATAGGTGAGGCGTTCGCTCTCGAAATATCCGAACTTGGGTTTCCTCACGGCGCGGTCGGAGCCGATGGGATATTTGACGATGGAAGCCAGCGTGGAATAGGTCATGACGAAGCCTCCGGTGCGTTTTCCGAGAAAGTGGTGGGTGAGGAGGCGGAAAGTGTTGGCGTTTCCGTCGAAGCGAGTCATGTCGGTCCACTCAGCCTCGGAGAGCTCCTTGCCGTCGGGAGTGATGAGGCTGCGGAAACGTGCGCCGGGACCTTCGCTGAAGAAGGTGCGAATGGCACTCTCGCCGCTGTGGCCGAAAGGCGGATTTCCCATGTCGTGGGCAAGACACGCCGCACTGACGATGGCGCCCATTGCTCCGACGCCGCTTTCTTCAAGGGCGGGGTTGCGGCGCAGCAACTCGCGGGAGACGTCGGTGCCGAGCGAACGTCCGACGCTTGACACCTCCAGGCTGTGGGTCAGGCGGTTGTGCACGAAGATGCTGCCCGGAAGGGGGAACACCTGCGTTTTGTTTTGCATTCGGCGGAAGGCAGCCGAGAAAATGAGTCGGTCGAAGTCACGCTGAAACTCCGTTCGACTTTCTTCCAACGGTTTGGGACTGTTCTCTTTGCCCAAACGTTTGGAGGAGATGAGTTGATTCCATTTCATAACAGCGCAAAAGTAGGGGTTTTGCGCGGAAAACGGCGACGGAGAGAACTAAAACATACATAAATGGCGACTAAAACGCCCGCTCTGCCGCCTTTCAAACCCTGTTTGTCGTTTTCAGTGAGGGGCGGAATGGAGGTTTGCGGCTAATCTTCGCAAAAATTGACACGACAAGTGGCTCTCGCTTCGAAAAAACGTGGAACCGTCACTACGGGCGCTTCATTTCTGTCCGGCGTGGCGACGTTTCTGTCCGGTGACTTGTCGTTCCTATCCCTACACCTATTGGTGTTCACCGTTACGACGAACATGTGTTCACCGTTACGACGAACACGTGTTCACCGTTACGACGAACAGGTGTTCATCGTTACGGTGCACACCAACAACTCCCAAGAAAAAAATGACAACTCCCAAGAAAAAAACGTTGCCACGCCGGACAGAAATGAAAAATCGGCAGAGTGATGCGTCAATGAGGTAAAACACCAATATCTTTCTGCGCTTGAAATGAACATGCCGGGCTGCTACAGTTGAGCGTCCAAGAGCGCGGATTGCGAAATAGAAGAGGCTCGGAAGAATGTTTTGTTTTTTCGTAACTTTGCGCCCGCGAAACAGAATCGTGACAAAAAGATTATGAAGAAATTATTTATTGAAACTTATGGCTGCCAAATGAATGTGGCAGACAGCGAGGTGGTGGCTTCCGTCATGCGCATGGCGGGCTATGAACCCACAGAAAACATGGACGAGGCGGATGCCGTTTTCCTCAACACGTGTTCCGTGCGCGACAACGCGGAGCAAAAGGTGTTTCATCGTCTGGAGACTCTGAACGCGCTCCGTCGGAAAGGACGTGGTTTTCGTCTCGGCGTGCTGGGCTGCATGGCGGAACGTGTCAAGGAAACCCTGCTCCACGACCACGGCGTGGACCTCGTTGCCGGTCCCGACTCCTATCTGAACCTCCCACATCTGATGGCGGAGGTGGAAGCCGGCGGCAAAGCCATCGACACGGAATTGAGCACGACGGAAACCTATCGCGACGTCCTGCCCGACCGTTACTGCGGCAGCCGCATCTCCGGCTTTGTCAGCATCATGCGCGGCTGTAACAATTTCTGCCACTATTGCATCGTTCCCTACACCCGAGGCAGAGAGCGCTCACGTGACGTGGAGAGCATTCTGAAAGAGGTGGCAGACCTCGCCGCCAGAGGTTACAAGGAGGTGACGCTGCTCGGACAAAACGTGAACTCCTACTGCTGGAAAGCCGAAGAAGGGGAGGTGCGCTTCCCGGAACTGCTGCGCAAGGTGGCGCAGTCTCAACCCGGCATGCGGGTGCGTTTCTCAACGTCTCATCCGAAGGACATGAGCGACGAGACGCTGCGCGTGATTGCCGAAGAAGCGAACGTCTGCCGCCACATCCACCTGCCGGTGCAGAGCGGTTCGAACCGCATCTTGAACCTGATGAACCGAAAATACACGCGGGAATGGTATCTTGACCGCGTCGCCGCCATTCGCCGCATCGTGCCGGATTGCGGACTTTCCACTGACATTTTTGCGGGCTATTGCAGCGAAACGGAGGAAGACCACCGCTTGTCGCTGTCGCTCATGGAAGAGTGCGGATATGACTCTGCCTTCATGTTTAAGTATAGCGAACGCCCCGGCACCTACGCTTCCCGCCATCTCGCGGACGATGTGGAGGAGGCGACGAAGGTGCGCCGTCTGGAGGAGTTGATAGCGTTGCAGAATCGTCTGAGCGCGGAGGCGAACCGTCGCTGCATCGGAAAGGAATATGAAATCTTGGTGGAGGGCGTCAGCAAACGCTCTCGCGAACGCCTCTTCGGTCGCACAGAACAGAACCGCGTTGTTGTTTTCGACTGCGGCAACCATCGCCCCGGAGAATTTGTGAGAGTGCGCATCACCGATGCCTCAAGTGCTACGCTGCAAGGCGAGGAGGTGAAGTGAGACGGAGTGAAACGGAGGGCTTGACGCAGTCGATGTTTCCTCGTTGCGTGTGCTCAGAGAGGCAGGTACGCATGGCTTATTGATAGGCGCACTCTGATTGTGTCCGAATCCGCCGGGTTTTATTAAAAAACATTTGCGCATAAAAAACAGTCTGCGCATCCGCTCTTTAGTCTGTTGGAATTTCCAAGCAGGTTAGAGGACGGATGCGCAGACATTTTTTTGAACTTGAACGCGCGTCAGTGAAAAGTTGGGAACGTATGTGGCGATGTTTTTTCTTTCGCAGTTTTTTATTCCAGGTTTGCTATTTCTTCGGCGGAGAGTCCGGTGGCTTGACTGATGGCTTCGGCAGAAAGTCCGAGTTTTTTCAGATTGTGGGCAATGTCATGTTGCGCTTTCTCTCGTCCTTGTTGTAACCCTTTCTGCATGCCTTCTTCCTGTGCCGTTGTGATGTTGTCTTTGAGGATGACAA
>JBJEAG010000009.1:0-1180 GCA_051868855.1 Alloprevotella sp.
CGCCATTCTTTTTCGCGTCCGCAGCGATGATGTTCTCCTCCCCGTTTTGGTCTGTGTCAATCAGAACTCTCGGTTCGCCGTTCACGGAGACAACTGCCACGTCCACCGTTTCATCTCCCATCTCAACGTTGTTTCTGACTGCCACCACACTGACTTCCGTTTCAGAGCCGAATGTTTGGTGGGTGCTCAGTTGCTGTGTGGTGATGTGGTTGTTGCGCAGGTCGATGATTTCGTTGTTGTCGATGTCGCCATTGTCGTTGCTGTCCACGGCAGCTGCCACCACGTTGCCGTTACCGTCGGCGAGGAAGTTGGCTTGATGCCCATCCACTGTGCCATGATAGATTTGCACCGTGGTGCCGTCCTCTCGTGTCTCTTCGGTGACGCCTTCGATTTTCACTTCGTGGTTCTCCATGAAGTTAGTCTCTTCCTTGATTTTCGGCTCATCGTCGTCTTCTTCTTTCGCCTTTTGTGCTCTTTGCGATTCCTGACGTTGGCGCTGTTGTTCTTCGCGTTGGCGTTGCAATTCGCGTTGCTGACGTTCTTCTTCGGCGCGTTGGCGTTCCTGCTCTTGTTGTTCGCGGATTCTTTCTTTCTCCTCGAGTTCGGCAAGTCTTTCCTCCACGGTGGGTCCGTTCTGCTGTGCCGCATCGTTCTGCTGAGCTTGTTCTTCGGCAGCGGTGGAGTCATCTTCTGCACCTTTGTGGAAGTGTTCTGCTGCGTAGGCGGCACCTGCCCCGAGTGCCATTCCGGCTGTGGCGCTGCCCATCACTTTGGCAATCACGGAGTCTTTGAAGAGCTTTTTCTTTTCGCCGTTGGCGTTGTTCTGCTGTCCTGCATTCTGTTGTCCTGCATAGAGAGTGTCATTGTCGTTGGTCATCATGGCTTTTATCGTTTTAAAGGGTTATTGTTTGTTTTGGTAGGGGTAGAGAGTAAGGGCGGGCAGTGGAACTATCAGTGCCGTGAAAATTATTTTCTGTTCCCTTTGAACGCAATTCACGCGAATGTGTTTGTTTCACGCAGAATCCGCAGAATATGAATGAATTTTTTGAACACGAATCACACGAATCGAGCGAATATTATCAGGAACACGAATTCTCATGAATGGTTCACGAATTGTTTCATGAATTTTTCTTGAGCGCGAATCACGCGAATGTGTTTGAAACATTAATGGTCATGAATT
>JBJEAG010000009.1:1280-4610 GCA_051868855.1 Alloprevotella sp.
AGTTCACGCAGAATCGCCTTGAAACTGATGGAGGAGAGAAATTGCTATTTCTCGCTTTGTTTCTTCTTTCCTAACAATTTCTTTTGTTCATTCGTCAGTCTCCGCTCCACCTTCTTCACATCTTCTGCGGCGGGGAGACTTTCCGGAATGATGCCTCGTTCCACCAACATCTTTCTCACTGCTGCATTGTTGTCGATGTGTTCCTTTGTGATGCAGCTTTCGCCATGCAGGTCCTTTGTCTGAACGTTTACGCTGGTCATTTCGGCTGCAAAATCTTTTGCTTTGATACTGATGGTGGGCAGGAAATCGGCTAAGGGTCGCTTCTCGGGTATTCCCAGCTTTCGCTTCAAGGTGGCTGTGTTCAGACGGAACAAGGCTTGGTCGCCCTTGGAGCGGATGACTGCAAAACTCTTGTCGTTGATGCCACGTTCATAAAGGACGCCGGAAAGGATGCGTTCTGTCTCTTGCAGTTTGTTGCGTGCCTTCACGCGCTCCCATTCCAACAGGCGTTGTTCCACCAATTCCGCACGTCGTGTCTGTACTGCAAAATAGGTTTGAGCAAAAGCGATAGCGGGTTTGCGAGGGTCGCCATTTTGTGCCACGAGATAGCAGGCATAGCGTGTGAGCATGATGTCATCTATCTGACGTTCAGCGCCTGAGCCGACTTCGACCATTTTGCTGACGTCAGCAAAATGGTCAGTTAGACTTTGACCTGCATTTTTGCAGGCTTCCTTGGCTTTTTCAATGACATTCACGAAGTTACGCCATTGTGTATATCCCATCAACTCACACAATTCTCTAGCGCTCCAGCATTCCACTTCGCCGGAAACGCATGCCACTTGTTCAAACTGCTGAAAGAGCAATCTTATTTCTTCTTGTTTCATAGTTATTTCTTTTTTGGGAAGTGACGTCCTTTGAACGCGATTTACGCGGATGTGTTTGTTTCACGCAGAATCCGCAGAATGTGTTATAAACTTCGGACTTTTCGGCAAAGATGCTACTAAGACCGTAAGTTCTTATGACAACGTCATCGGTTTTGAATGTCTGAGCATTCCGGATGACAATCTGTTTACAACTTTCTGTTTGTGAGCATCCACCCACATTGAAGTTCTAAGCTGGGAGAGGACGAGGCGCAGCCCGAGGTTGTTGTTCGAGTTGTCGGGCGTGTTGTTGTTCCGGTTCGAGGAGCGGCAGTTCCTGGGAGAGTTGTTCCAACTGCCACCGCGGTTCACGCGGTTAGACCCACTCATCGATTGTCACCTGCTGATTTCGAGACAAGATTTTCGGAATCCTTTGCTTTCCGCATGAAGCGCAAAAGAGAGAAGTGGCAGAATGTGTTCCGAATAGTCTTGCTCACTCCATTTGTCATCACAGAGAAGTTTTTGATAAGTCAGAAGTTTGTGGCGGTAACGTCTTTTGCTTCTTCCGGAAAGTCTGTAATGATGAGGAAGAATTCGATAACCCAAGAAAATTTGTCCTTGTTGTTTTTTTCTGAATATTGGTGGTTTCAAACTCAGTTTCAAAACTTGAGAAGAGAAGGTCGTCAAATCTTTGACATTTTGCTTCAACTCTAATCTCTGATTTCCCACCATCAAGATGTCATCCATATACCTTGATATATATAGGAACCTTCCAAACCTCTTTGGCTTTGTGGTCCAAATCGGAGAGATAGAGGTTGGCAAAATACTGACTGGTGAGATTCCCGATTGGAAGTCCTCTCCCTTCTTCAACTTGATAACTATCAATGATTCTGTCAAAGAGAGCCAAAAGTTTCGGGTCTTTGAAGAGGCGTCGGAGTTTGGATTTGAGAAGGTCATGACTGATGGAATCATAGTATTTTCGGAAGTCAAGTTTGACCGAGAAAGGATACTTTGTGATTGCTTCCACTGCTTTGTCCAATGCAGCATAGACTCCCTTTCCCTTGCGTGTGGCGAATGTGGTTTCAATGAGTCCTTTGTCGAACACGGGGTGACAAACATTCATTATGGCATGTTGCAGGACTCTTTCCTCAAAGGGGGCAGCACAGATGATTCGTTCCTTGGGATCGTGAATGGTGAAGTAGTGGTAGTTTCCAATCGCAATGCTGCCATCTGCCATCTCTTTTCTCATTCTTGCAATGTTGTCATCAAAGTTCGCCGCAAAGCGCAGAACTTCTTGTTTGCTTTTTTTTCCGCGACATGCTTTTTGATATGCCAGATAGAGGTTGTCAAGACTCAGAATCTGTTCCATCAGATGACCTTTCCTTTTCATGATTCAAGTTTTGTTGAAATGCAACGAAAACATTCCCATATTTCTCAACTTTCTTTTTCCCAATTCCGGGAATCTTCTGAATCGTTGTCAATGTCAGTTCTTGCAGTTTTGCCATTTCTGCCAGTTCAGCATCAGTGAAGACGGCGTAAGCCGGGATGGCTTCCTCTTCGGCAATTTGTTTGCGGAGTTGTCGAAGGGAAGAGAATTTTTCAAACACGTCGGGTGGAAGCACCTCTTTGTAGTCGGTTTTCTTTTGTCCGCCTTGTGTGTCATTGTTGTTCCCGTTCAACCTGTTAGTTGGCATATAAGTGATGCAGAACGTCCAGCAAGAGTTGCCATTCAACAAAGCCAATTCTTTTTTGATGTCAATAATCTTGTTGGCTCGCAAGAAATGGTTCATTTCTTCCTCTTGTTTCTCATCGGCTCCGATGGGAATGTTGAAAATTCTTATCTGCATAAAAACTCAAAAAATTTCGACCGGCTTCGCCGGTATTTTTATTCGATTCTCTCCTTCCATTTTCTTTTGGGGGCGGCTCCGCTTCGCCCCTTTTGAAAATGGAGTTCGAGAATCTCATTTCTTTTTAGCTTAGAACTTCAATGTGAGTGGAAAACCCACCAAACAGGAAGTTGTCACTGGGAGAGGACGAGGCGCAGCCCGAGGCTGCTGTACGAGATGCCGGGCGAGTTGTAGTACCGGCACGAGGAGCGGCAGTCCCAGGGAGAGTAGCCCCAACTGCCACCGCGGTCCACGCGGATAGACCCACTGCTTGCGCCGGTGGGATTGGTTTGGGCGTAGCTGCTGTAACTGCCGAACCAATCTTGACACCATTCCCAAACGTTACCCGTCATATCGTAAATGCCGAGCTCGTTGGGTTGTTTGGTTTTCACGGGGTGCGTCTTGCTGCCGCTGTTGCCGTCGTACCATGCCACGTCATCAATGCGGCTGCTGCCGCTGTATTGCGTGTGGTGGCTTTGGTTGCCGCCGCGGGCAGCAAACTCCCATTCCGCTTCGGTGGGAAGGCGAAAGCGTTTTCCCGTGAGGGAGTTCAATTTGCTGATGAAGGTCTGGCAGTCGTTCCA
>JBJEAG010000010.1:0-4578 GCA_051868855.1 Alloprevotella sp.
TTTGACTCTTTGTCTCTTTGACTCTTTGACTCTTTGTCTCTTTGACTCTTTGACTTTTCGACCCTTTGACCCCTTTGACTCTTTGTCTCTTTGTCTCTTAGACTCTTTGTCTCTTAGACTTTTTGACCCAAATAATCTCTCTTATGACACTCTCCACCACTCCCACTCTCGAAGGCAATCCCATTCGTCAGTATCTCGGCGTCGTCACCGCAGAAAGCATTGTCGGCGCAAACTTCGTCAAAGACATCATGGCAAACGTGCGCGACTTCTTCGGCGGACGTTCCGGCGCCTACGAAGGCGTGCTCATCGAAGCCCGCGACACCGTGTTGAAAGAACTTGAAGAACGTGCCGCCCGCATGGGCGCCAACGCCATTGTCGGCATCAGTTTTGACTATGAGACCGTCGGCGCCTCCGGTTCCATGCTCATGGTCGTTGCCAGCGGCACCGCCGTCGTGGTCTGACCGTCCTCCGAATCTTCACTTCGTTTTTTCGATGCTTGCTTCCTTATATAATACGTCACATCTTCTCGAAGCCGGGCTTGACGAAGCCGGGCGCGGCTGTCTGGCAGGTGAGGTCTATGCCGCCGCCGTGATATTCCCGCCCGACTATGAGAACGCTGAACTCAACGACTCGAAGCAACTGACCGACCGCCGCCGGCGTCTGCTCCGCCCCATCATTGAGCGCGACGCCCTTGCCTGGGCGGTTGCCAGCGTCTCGCCGCAGGAGATTGACCGCATCAACATTCTGAACGCTTCCATCCTCGCCATGCACCGCGCCCTCGACGCCCTCAGCGTGCGTCCGCAGTTCCTCATCGTCGATGGGAATCGCTTCAAACCCTATCAGGACCTGCCGCACCAGACCATCGTCAAGGGCGACGGCAAGTTCCTTTCCATCGCCGCCGCCTCCATCCTTGCCAAGACCTATCGCGACGACCGGATGCACGAACTCCACGAACAGTTTCCTTTCTACGACTGGATTCACAACGCCGGCTATCCCACGCTCCGCCACCGCCAGGGCATTCTCTCCCACGGTCTCACGCCCCACCACCGCCTCTCCTTCGGCGGTCTCGGCGACCCCACCCTGCCCTTCGCGGAGGACGAAGAAGCACGTTAGTCTCTCGTTTTCTTGGTTGTTTTGCACAAAGTTTGTAATTTTGCGCACGATTTTAAAGGTATAACTCTTATGACCCACAACTTACTGAAAGGAAAGCGCGGCATCATCTTTGGCGCGCTCAACGAAGACAGCATCGCCTGGAAGGTGGCTGTCAAGGCAGCCGAAGAAGGTGCTCAACTGACGCTCTCCAACACTCCCATGGCACTGCGAATGGGAACGCTCGACAAGCTCGCCGAGCAAATCGGCGCCACCGTCATCCCCGCCGACGCCACCAGCGTGGAGGATTTGCAAAAAGTGTTTAAAGAAAGCATGCGCGTCCTCGGCGGAAAAGTGGACTTCGTGCTCCACTCCATCGGAATGAGCCCCAACGTCCGCAAGCACCGCACCTACGACGACCTCGACTACGGCTATCTCCAGAAGACGCTCGACATCTCTGCCATCTCTTTCCACAAGATGCTCCAGACCGCGAAGAAACTTGACGCCATCGCTGAGTATGGTTCTGTCGTTGCCCTGACCTACGTCGCTTCTCAGCGCACGTTCTTTGGCTACAACGACATGGCTGACGCCAAGAGCATGCTCGAAAGCATCGCCCGCAGTTTCGGCTACATCTACGGTCGCGAAAAGCACGTCCGCGTGAACACCATCTCCCAGAGCCCCACTGCCACCACTGCCGGCAAGGGAATCAAGGACATTGACAACATGATGGACTTTGCCGACAAGATGTCTCCCCTCGGCAATGCCGACGCGGAAGAATGCGCAAACTACTGTGTCATGATGTTCTCCGACTTCACCCGCAAGGTGACCATGCAGAACCTCTTCCACGACGGCGGTTTCTCCAGCATGGGCATGAGTCTCAGAGCCATGAACCAGTATGCCAAAGACCTCACCCCCTACGAGGATGAGACCGGAAAGATTATTTACGGATAATCTCTCTTTTCCCCCAACATGACAAACCATGCGGCGACCGTGCATCCGAAAGCATGACGGCTCGCCGCATTTTTCTTTTTCTCTTCTCTCTTTATCTTGGAATAAAGGGATGTCCTAAAAATTATGGAATAAATTCTTTTGCAGAATTCTTTTTCTTATGAGTTTCCTTTCTTCTCTTTTCGGGACATCGCGTCCCGACGACTCGCAAAAAGCGCAGATTCTCCGCGACGACGGCGTCCGCGCCATGCAAATGGGAGAAATCCCCTACTCCGTGAAATGTCTCAAAGCCTCCCTTGAACTCCGTCCCGACGCCTCCACGGAAGGCTTGCTCGCCGAAGCACTGCTCCGCGCCGGAGCCGCCGCCGAAGCGCTTCCCATCTTGGAAAAACTCGCGCAGCAGCCGGACTGCTCGCCCCTGCTCCGCCACACCTTGGCACGCACCTACGGACGGTTGGAAATGTTTGACAAGGAAAAAGCGGCGGCACAGGCTCTCTTGGACGCCAACGCCGACGATGCCGACGCGCTCTTTCTCTCCGCCGAAGCCGCCTTCGCGCTGAACGAACCGTTTGAAGCGGTGGCAGCGCTGACCCGCTGTCTGCAAGCCTGCGAGGCGAATCCGGAGGCGCGCGCCCTCCGCTGCCGCGTGCTCACTGCCATGCAACAGTGGAAAGAAGCTTTGGAAGATGCCGACGCTCTCGCCGCCGCCGAACCGGAGAACGAGACCTACGCCCATCTCCGCGCCGACCTCTTGGCGAAGACGGGGCGCACGGACGAAGCCATCGAGACCTACGAACGTCTCCGCGCCCTCAACCCCTTCGACCGCGAAGCAGTTCTGCGTCTGGGTGAACTCTACGTTGCCGGCTCGCTCTTCGACAAGGCGCTTGCGCTCTACGATGAAGCCATCGACCTTGACCCCGCCTTTGCCGAAGCCTGGCGTTGTCGCGGCGGCGTGCGCCACCATCTCCACGACGAGGCTGGTGCTGCCGACGACCTCAAACACGCGCTGGAACTCGCTCCCGCCGCCGACGTCGTTCCCGACGGAGAATACTCCAACGTGGAAAATGCGATGAACGACCGCTACCGCAGCCTCAACCCCTACGGCTTCTGAAACACGATCCTTTTGCCCCCGAGAAACCGTATTCTGAGTGCTGACGACCCTTCTTCTGCCTCAGAAATCCAAAAAAAGCAGAAGAAATTTGGAGGTCTGAAAAATAACGCCGATATTCGCCAATGAAACCTTCCGCACGAACGGCACGATGCTCACAATTGACGACTTTCTCATGTATCTGCAAGGCGACCGCGCCTACTCTCCGCGCAGCATAAGAACCTACTCCGACGCGCTCGCCTCCTTCCAAAACTTCTTCCAAAGTTTGGACGAGCAGTTGGACTGGGGCACGATTGACGCCGACATCATTCGCCGATGGATGGCATCGGACATGGAAAGAGGAGTCGGAGCACGAACGGTGGCAAAGAAACTCAGCGCACTGCGCTCGTTCTACAAATACCTGCTTCGCATGGGGTGCGTCAAAAAGAATCCGGCCCACTTCATCAAGAACCCCAAGGTGCACTACCCGCTGCCCACGTTCCTCAAACAGTCGGAAATGAACCGCCTCTTCGACGACGTCGAGTTCCCGGAAAGTTTCGAAGGCATCAGAGACAGAAACATTCTCCTCACCTTCTACCACACAGGCGTCAGAGTCTCGGAACTCGTCGGACTCAACGTGGCAGACGTTTCGCTGACCACCGCCGAACTCAAAGTGACGGGAAAACGAAACAAGCAGCGCATCATCCCCTTCGGAAAGGAACTGACCGACGAACTGACACGCTACGTTCGACTGCGAAACGAGTGGAGCGCCACGCTCGAAGGACCGCTCTTTCTCGGAAAAGACAAGAAAAGGATGAAGACGGAAAGCGTCCGCAACGTGGTCTCCCACTATCTTTCCATGGTGACAACGCAAAAAAAGAAAAGCCCCCACGTCCTGCGCCACACCTTCGCCACCGTCATGCTCAACAACGGAGCAGACCTCGAAGCCATCAAAGAATTGTTGGGTCACGAAAGCATTGGAACAACGGAAGTCTATACCCACACCACTTTCGCCGACCTCAAGAAAGAATACGAACAAGCCCACCCAAGGGCATAAGGGATGTTCTATAAATTAGGTTGATGAACATTCCTTATTCCGTAATTTAAAGAACATCCCATAAACAAAAACAAAAGGAGGTATCTTATGGAAATCAAGATTCAAGCCATCCACTTTGACGCCACAGAAAAGCTGGCGCAGTTCATTGAAAAGAAAGCAGCCAAACTGCAAAAAACGTGTGACAAGATAACCAAAGCCGAGTTCATCCTCAAAGTCGTGAAGCCCGAAACGGCGATGAACAAAGAAACGGCAATCAACCTCTCCCTCAGCGGAAAAGAACTCCGCGCAGCAAAAGTCTGCGACACGTTCGAAGAAGGCGTGGACCTCTGCGTGGACTCCCTGCTCCGTCAGTTGGAGAAATACAAAGACCGTCACTGAGAAAATGCCCCGCCGGGCA
>JBJEAG010000011.1:0-4538 GCA_051868855.1 Alloprevotella sp.
TTGCAGGTTGCAAAATGGTTGCAAAATGGTTGCAAAATGGTTGCAAAATGGTTGCTCAAAGGTTGTCGGTTCACTCCAGTCAAAGAGGTTAGGAGGTGCAGTGTCTCACTGCACAAAGTTGTCTTTTGTTGTCAAAGTTGTCGTCACCGACTTTTTGACCCTTTAGACCTCTTTGACCTTTTAGACCGGAGCGCAGCGACCTCCGACCTCTTTGACCTCTTTGACTTCAAAAGGGTCACCGACTTTTTGACCTCTTTGACCTTTTTGACCTCTTTGACCGGAGCGCAGCGACCATTCGACTTTTATTTCTCAAAATGTTGATAGTCCTTGCTGCTTTTCCAGTCGCCGCCCCAGCGGAATCCGTGGGCTTTGAAAAGTTTCACGCAAAGGTCGGTGGAGGTCAGTTTGAAGGGAAAGGATTTCGTGCGGTCGGCATAGCGTCGCCCCGCGGCGGGATTGACGTGCGTTCCGCCTCGTGTGACGTGAGGATTGAAGAGCGGGTTGATGTCAATGGCAAGCCCCTGAGCGTGTTTCGAGAGTTTACTGCTTCCCGCCACGCGGCGGAAGTTGAAACACGACGTGTTGTTCGCCTCCATGGAGCGTGTGTCGTCGGCTCCGAAATCATCGATGAGGCGTATTTGCGCAATCGGATAGCGGGCGCGGAAAAGTTCTTGGAAAATTTCGAGCAGGTCGGTGGCGATACGGCGGTGGCAAACAATCTCGCCGCTCTTCACCTCGCCCTCGAGCGTGTGGTGGAGCACCCGCAGATAGCGTAGTTCCGAGCGCGGGACGGTGCATCCGCTTTTGTAACTCTTCCCTTTCATCCGCTCAAACACCGCGTCGGGCACGGGCGACGATGAAAACCTCTCGCGCTGCGCCGGCAACGGAAGAGTGAGGAGAAAAAGGAAAAGAGAAAGAAGAAACGTTCGCGGCATGTTCGTCGGGGAGGTTTATAATATAATATGGCGTCGTTGTATATATATAATAAGGAGTGAGGGAGTGTCAAAGTGCAGATTTTGGCTTCGCCCTCGGCGGTGCAGCAGATTGGCTCTTATGACACACCGCCTTTTGCCGTTTTGGTAAATGCCGCCTTCTGGCGTTTCCATTCCTTCCAGACGCTTCGAAGGAGCGGCAGGGCAATGATAATCTTGACGCCGACGAGCGGAAAACTGCCCTGCCAGAAATGGCAGATGAGTTCAGCCGCCACCAGCCAAATCGCGCACTTCAAGAGCGGCGGGAGAATGACACTCCAAACCTGCATCGGGCGTTCGCCGAAACAGCGCGTCACCAGCACGTGGAAGGTGAACCAAAGCGAGAGAACGTATGCCACGTCAATCAAAACGGCCACGGCACACGTCGAGTGCCACACTGCCAGACCCGCTGCCAATGCCGAGAGATTCAGCACAACCGGAACGAAACCGCAGAGGAACATCCACTTTGGCTTTCCCGTCACGAGGAAAAAAGGACCTTGAAGTGCATAGACCAGTTGAAAACCCACCGACAGCGCAAAGATGCGGAACACGGGAACGGCGGCATCCCAGTTGCTGCCCAAGACGATGCCGATGATTTCCGGACTGAAAAGGGAGAGAAGCACCGAAAGCGGAAAACCAATCTGCGCAAACAGGCGTGCCGCACTGCGGAACTGGCGGAAGAGGAAGGCACGGTCGTTTTGATAGGCGCTCAGCACGGGATGAATCACCGGGTTCACGACGGTCGTCACCTGCTGCACGGGCATGAGCATCAGCGTGTATGCCTTCTCATAGAATCCCAACTCACTCATCGGCAAGAACCTTCCCACCACGAGTTTGTCGAGGTTGCGGGAGAAATAGTTCAGCACGTTGTACCAAAGATTATAGGTGGAGTAGCCCACAAGCATCTTCACCTCAGCGTATGCCGGACGGAAGAAGAACGGGAGCGGCGCCACCTTGACATAGTTCACCACAAAAAGGAGGGCGGAGGAAACGAGTGGTGTGACGATGAGGGAATAGACTCCGGCGCCCAAGAATGCCGCCGCCACCGCCGAACTGCCCGCTACGAGGTTCACGCTCGCTGTGCGGAACGCCATGAAGCGGAACTTCTTGTCTCGCAGCAACAAGGCGTTGGGCACGATGTTCAGTGAGGCAAAGAGCACCTGCAGCGCCACCAACTGCACCAGTCCGCGGAGTGCGGGCTGCCCATAGAACGTTGCCACGGGACTTCCGCAGAAAAAGAAAAGCAGGGCAAGCAAGATGCCGCCCCACACACAGAAGGAGAAAACGTGACTGATTTGACGCGGCGTCAGCGAGCGGTGCTGAATGATGGCTGCCGCCACGCCGAAATCGCAGAACATCAGGAAGAAGTTGGAGAACACCGCCGTGATGGCAGCCAGCGCGAAGAGTTCGGGAGAAAGCATACGCGCCAGCACGGCAATCACGCCGAGATTCACCGCCATGCCGCTATATTTCGCCACGGCAAGGAAGAGCGAACCGGAGACCAACTGGCGCTTCACCGACGGGCTTTCTTGCGAAGAACTGTTTTGCATGAGTCTCGTTGTGTTTGAAGAGTGCAGTTTTATTTTTGTTGCTCAGAGTTTTTGCGAGTCCGCGTTGCAGACCCTGTTTTTCGTTCAAATCTTGTCGAGTCCTTTGGTGAACTTCAGCCAGTAGTATTTCAGCGGGTTCTTATATTTCAACTGCTTCCACGGACGGCTGGCGTGGGGACGGTGCAGCACGGGCAGCGTCATGCAGAGCAGGTTCTTCAGTCCGAGGTCGAGCGAGGCGTGGGAGATGGTGACGTCATACCAGTTCTTCGTGGCATCCAGCGAACTGAAGGGGAATGCCTCCAAGAGACGCGGCGTCAGCAGCGAGCAGCAGAAACTGCAATGCTTCTTCGATTCCGTTACCTCTTTCTTCCAGTTTTTGGCGTAGAGATAGGGGTAGTTCACCTGTCCCGTCTCGTCGGTCGTCACCGATGCCACGATGCCGGCGTCTTCGTGCGCCTTTGCTGCATCGTAGAGTCCTTGCAGCGTGTCCGCTTTCACCGTCACGTCGCTCTCGACGATGCAGAGTCCCCAGTCCTTCTCCAGCGCGCGGCGCTGTGCCGTTTGGAGCACGAGCAGATAGTTCGGCGACGGGTGGTCCGTCAAATCTGCCAGATGCACCAACTCGAATCCGCCCTGCGCTGCTTCCTGTTCCAGCAGGAGGGCGTTCTCGGGCGAGGAGAAGTCGTCATAGACGGTGTAGGTGCAGGGAACGTCCGGCAGTCCCGCCTTCACGGCGCGGAAGGTGTCGCGGGCAGTTTCCAGAGAATCTTTCACGGGAGTGATGATGAGCAAACCTTTCATGAGAGGATATGTGCTGAGGAGGTTGAACGGTGTGGCAAAGCCCTTTGCAAAATGTGCTCGGGCGCGTGCAAAGGTAGTGTTTTCGCGGGAACGAGGAAAGCAAAGTGTGCAAAGAGAGTGAAGAAGACGCGCAAGCATGCCTCTCAGTCTTTGCTCCTTCGACTTTTCTGACTACTTTTGTAGCGCGAAACCATGGTCTTCGCAATTTTTGTTGGCGAAGACGATATATATACCTTATTATATATTATGGAAGAGACTTATTCACTCACCCACCTCAAAGAACTGGAGGCGGAATCCATTCACATCATACGCGAAGTGGCTGCTGAGTTCGAGAATCCCGTCATGCTCTACAGCATCGGTAAGGACTCCAGCGTCATGGTGCGCCTCGCCGAGAAGGCATTCGCGCCGGGCAAACCGCCCTTTCCCCTCATGCACATCGACTCCAAGTGGAAGTTCAAGGAGATGCTGGAGTTCCGCGACTGGTATGCTGCCGAGCACGGTTGGAACCTCATCGTCGAGAGCAACGAGGAAGCGTTTGCCCGCGGCGTCGGTCCCTTCACCCACGGTTCCAAAGTGCACACTGACCTGATGAAGACGCAGGCACTGCTGTCCGCACTGGACAAACACGGCTTCGACGCAGCTTTTGGCGGCGCACGCCGTGACGAAGAGAAGAGTCGTGCCAAGGAACGCATCTTCTCCTTCCGCGACTGCCACCACCAGTGGGATCCGAAGAATCAGCGTCCGGAATTGTGGGACATCTACAATGCCCGAGTGCGCAAAGGCGAGAGCATCCGCGTCTTCCCGCTTTCCAACTGGACGGAACTCGACATTTGGCAATACATTCGCTTGGAGCACATCCCCATCGTGCCGCTCTACTTTGCCAAGATGCGTCCCGTGGTGGAGATGGACGGACAACTCATCATGCCCGACGACGACCGTCTTCCCGAGTGCTATCGCGACCGCATCGAGCAGCGCATGATTCGCTTCCGCACCTTGGGCTGCTGGCCCTTGACGGGTGCTGTCGAGAGCGAAGCCGACACCATCGAGAAGATTGTGGAGGAGATGATGACCACGACCAAGAGCGAGCGCACCACCCGCGTCATTGACTTTGACCAGGAAGCCTCCATGGAACAAAAGAAGAGAGAAGGCTATTTCTAAATAGTACCTTAATTCCGCAGTGTTTTTTCTTGTGTGATGATTCAACGTTCTAAGCTGA
>JBJEAG010000012.1:0-4534 GCA_051868855.1 Alloprevotella sp.
CTATGCTCTCATCAGCCTGAGCGGTCATCTCCTTGCGCGCCTCTTTCGTCGCGAGTGGAAGTATGCCGACAACGTCGCCCTTTTCTTTGCCTGCGTCGTGGGCATCGTGCAATATTGTGGTCTGACCGTCGGACATAGAATCTTGGATGTCAATCGCGTCACCCTCGCCTCGCCCCTTTTGCCGCAGCGTTTCGATGGCTTCCGTGTGGTGCAACTTTCTGACCTCCATGTCGGCACCTATTTCAGCGACACCACCTTTGTCAGTGCCGTTGTGGACAGCGTGAACCGCCTCTGTCCCGACCTCATCGTCTTCACCGGCGATATGATTAATGTCACTCCCGAAGAACTACGTCCCGAGTTTGCAGAAATCCTCTCCCGCCTGAAAGCCCCCTGTGGCGTTTACTCCGTCTTGGGTAACCACGACTATTGCATCTATGGCGGCATACGCTCCGAACAAGAGGTGCGCCAAGCCACTGCTGAGGTGGTGCGTTTGGAGAAAAGCATGGGCTGGGACGTGCTGCGCGACGAACACCGTCTGCTTGTGCGCGGCGGCGACACCCTCGTCTTGGCGGGCACCGATAATGTGGCAAAACCGCGCCCGTTGCGTGAGGGAGAATATGTTCCGCCTGCAGGCTCTCTGAAGAAGGCGCTTCGTGGGGTTCCGACCTCCCTTCCCGTTCTGCTCCTGACCCACGATCCGTGGCATTGGCGCCGAGAGGTGACCGCCGACCCGCGTGTGTTGTTCACCCTCTCCGGCCACACCCACGCTTTGCATCTTCGCATCGGTGACTTCTCGCCTGCCGCTTGGATTATGCCCGAATGGGGAGGGAAGTATGTTTCGCGCAACGGAGTTCTCTATGTCTCCACCGGACTTGGCGGCAGTGTACCCTATCGCCTCGGAGCCTGGCCCGCCATTGAACTCATCACGCTCCGGAAAGGGAGCGCGGCGGAATAAGATGGTCTGATTTAGCCTGCATTATTCACACTGTTCCGTCACGAAAGGTCTAAATGGCAGTGCATCAGCGTGAGCACAGCGATGACGATGCAGAATGTAGTAAATCCTACTTTCAAAGAGGAAGAGCGAGCACCACGCTGAGGTGCTGCCGGTTAGGCCTTGCAGTAGGAATGAGTATGAATAATGCAGGTTAGGGAAGGTAAATATAGTCTCAGAATCATATGGACAATCTGAAAGAAAAAACAGCAAACGGTTTGTGGTGGGCTGCCATGAGCAACGGCGCACAGCAAGTGGTGATGTTGCTCATCGGCATCGTCTTGGCGCGTATCCTCTCCGTCGAGGACTATGGATTGGTGGCGATGCTCACCGCCTTCTCGCTCCTCGCCTCAAACCTGCAGGAGAGCGGCTTCACCTCCGCGCTTTGTGTGAAGGAGACCGCCACGAAGGAAGACTATAATTCCGTGTTTTGGTTCAACATCGGCGTTTCCGCGTGCTGCTATTTCATCCTTTTCTTCGCTGCTCCGCTGATTGCCGACTTCAACGACGCTCCGCGCCTCACGCTCTTGGCTCGGGTGATGTTTCTGAACTTCTTCATCGCCGCCTTTAATGTCGTTCCGACTGCCTATCTGCTCCGTAATCTCATGATTCGACAGAAGACTTCCTCGCAGGTTTTGGCATCCATCCTGTCGGGCGTGGCGGGCATCGCTGCCGCCGTGGCAGGGTGGGGATGCTGGAGTCTGGTGACCATGGATTTGACTTATAAACTCGCCTACACCGTCCAAGTTTCATTGCATGCCCGCTGGCGCCCCTCCCTCCGCATTGATTTGCGCCCGGCGTGGAAAATGTTTGGTTTCAGCAGTCGTTTGCTTGCCACCAACGTCTTGACCACCTGCAACAACCAGTTGATTCAAGTACTCATGGGACACTTCTTTCCGCCCACACAGGTCGGACTCTACTCCCAAGCCAACAAGTGGAACACGATGGGCTACTCCACACTCACCGGTATGGTCGGCAATGTGGGACAGCCTGTGCTGGCACGCACCGAAGGCGATGAAGAGCGGCGCGTGAGGGTATTCCGCAAACTTTTGCGTTTCACCGCCTTCTGTTCCTTTCCCGCCATGTTGGGGCTGGCGGTGATTGCGCCGGAGTTCATTTCGCTGAC
Organism: Alloprevotella sp.; assembly: GCA_051868855.1. GTDB lineage: Bacteria > Bacteroidota > Bacteroidia > Bacteroidales > Bacteroidaceae > Alloprevotella. The sequence goes on from JBJEAG010000012.1 coordinate 2,118, forward strand.
GATAGGTGAGAAATGGCTGCCGTGCGTCCCCCTACTCCAAACGTTGTGTGTGGCGGGTGCTTTCATTCCTGTCGGTCAGATGTTTTCGAACCTCCTTATTGTCGGCGAGCGCTCCGACCTCTATCTTCGTGCCTCCGCCGGCTTCATGGTGTGCCAACTCGGGTTGCTGGTCGGGTTGCGTGGAGAGGGACTTCCCACGCTACTTGCAGCCGTGGCAGCCTTGCAGATTCTCTGGCTTTTTGTCTGGCACGCCTTGGCGCACCATCTGGTAGGCTTGACGCTGAAGCAAACCCTTCTTGACGTCTTCCCCTTTGCCGCCGCCGCCATAGTCATGGTTGTTGCCGCGTGGTGGGGAGTATCGTGGTCCGAAAATGTATGGATAAAGTTAGGCGGCAAAGTGTTGATAGCAGTCCTAACCTATTGTCTCCTCATGCGCCTCGCCGGTGCCTCCGTTTTCCGCGAATGCGTGGACTATCTGCTCCATCGTAAAAAGTGACGCGCTGTGTTTTTAGGACACGGATTGGACGGGTGGAAGAGATGTTTGAAACACGAATTTCCGGAATTTATTCACGAATTGTTTCAAAAATTTATTCCTAATCACGGATTGCACAGAATCTTGAACTCGAATTTTGTGAATGATATTGTCTCACGCAGAATCAAACTTGCACAAAGAGAGACCGCCCTTTAAGGATATAGAATGGCCCTAATGTTTTCTTCTTCTCTATTGTGTAATCTTCGTATTGTTGCATATTATTTGTTATTCTTTCTCAATTCTTCCACCTGTCCTAACTGCACACCATCTTCATTCATCCAGTATTCCCAACCATTACGCCAACCATGAAGGACGATAGATGCCGTTGAGGAAAGGGCAGTGGCATTCATGCGCTTTGGATAGAAAGAATGGTTAACGGCAAAGACCAATTGCTGATTATCTTCTCGCAATATACCATTATCCTTGAGTTCTGCACGCAAAGCTTCTACTTCGGGGTAAGACTCTGGATTTGGCAAATCCATATAGAGCGTTGAACCTTCAAGCACCTCAACGCTTCCATTGTCAGGATAGTAATACCCTTGGGCATACGCATTCTGATAATCAATGCAGATAGGAACTTTGGTTACAGATGAGTCTTTTGCTTCGTAATATGGGTACAATCGTGCGATTTCAGCAATCAACTGTTGGGTACGTTCCTCAATATCAGTAAGTGTCCAATGTTCCTTTTGCAGAATTTCATGATTGAGTTTAAGATGGTTGGTTGAAGCCAGAATCTTATTCTTGTACTCCCACACTTTATTACCCATCTTGCTATTATCACTTCTGGCGGCAAGTGTGAGGTTGCCGACTCTATGAACATTCTCATCATAAGTTTCCTTATTCGTGTTCAGTGCGTCATACCAATCCTGTGTCGCCGTCTGTGGCATTAGGTGTTCGATACTGAGTCTTGAGAAGTCAATAGGAGCAGGATTGTTCTCTGACTCCAGCTTGCGGAAAAATATGCCAAGCCATGTGCGAAGGTTGTACATGTTCGCATTCTGTATTCTATCACGGAGACGGTTATTGTCCGGCATCTCTTGTGAATTACCTCTATTTCTGTTCACAAGGTTCTTCTTAAATACTTCTACGACTCCGTAATAGTCACCATTACAATCAGCAAGTGTCTCTTTCAGAAGCGTTGGGAAGTAGCGAGTGATATCGCTTGTATCCATACCACAAAGAGACCTGCGCATTAGGTAAGAATTGAGGATAGTGATAATCTCAGCCAACTGTTTAGCAGAAATACACGGATTGCCATTAACATCAACCTTCTTATGAATGGCATAAAGTTCAATGAGTAGTGGGGCTGGCATATCCGAAAGAATAAAGCGGAACTCCTCAACTGGCTTTTGTAAGGCAGAATCCAATGTTGATACAGGAACTTTGTAAATAGCATTATAATAAGAGGCATAGTTTACAATCTCCTTAAACACACCTTCCTCACCATAGTTAGCGATATTGTCTTCATACCATTCTGTGAAAGCACGATAAACAGCGCTCTTATTTATTAGCGACATACGCTTTGCCATAATGAAGAAACGGAAGAATGCTTCCAACTTCTTTGAGTCACTATCAACAAGTTGCTCCAAACGTTTCCAATATTTGTCGTAGTATTTATCTTGGAGCTCGCTTTGGATAGGCATTAGAATAAAGTTGCGAATCAAGTCGCTTGCCGTTAACTTTGCACCTGTAGCATTGATGCTCTCGAAAATCTTCTGAGGATAATCGTCTTTGCCAATAGGTACACACACGATGTACAGCTTGTTCATCGCCTCCAGAATGTCGTTGATGGTGTATGTATTCAGCAAATCCTGAAGAATATTCTTTATATACCTTGATTCCGCAGCACAAACTTTTGTAAAAAATCCAAGTGCCTGAGAAACAA
>JBJEAG010000013.1:0-4521 GCA_051868855.1 Alloprevotella sp.
TCCACGCTTGCGAACCAGGTTTCCTGAATCGGTCCGCTCAACGGCGTGAGCGTCACTTCAGGCTTGCCTTTGGATTCGATGACTCTGCTTTGACGCAAAATGCCTTGCTCGTCATGGATATAGGCGGTCAGCCGGAAGTCGTGCAGAGGCTGCCCCGTGCGGCTGTCAAGAACCGCCACGCGGTTGCCCTCTTTGCCAAAGTGGAAGAGGAGCGGGCGCAGACGCGTCACTCTCAGCTCTTCGCCGGCGAGTTTCTTTCCGTCGCCGAAGAGTTCGAGATAGTAGATGCCGGGAGTGGCGGGCATCTGCCAGCGGGTTTCGGTCTCGCTCCAGCGATAGGAGGGGGCGGCGGGGAGGCTGATGCGACTGACGGTGGAAGTCTTGCGGTGGGAGGAAACGAGGGAGGAATAGGTGTCGCGATTGTTGCGGAACTCCGGTTCGCTGTCGGCGATGCGGGTCACGCGCATCTTGATTTCGTGCAGATTCTTTCCCTGCAGCCGCAGTGTCAGCAGACTGTCGGGGCGCACGGTTTGGGGCAGCGGTGCCAACCGCACGGCGGGTGTTTCGATGGCAAGGAGGAAATTGCGCAATCCGGCGGCGCCGGGCTTCTTCTTTCCCTTCGCCACGGTCTGACGAGCGAGGGCGACGAGCAGGCTGTCGTTATGGGCTGCGAAGTCGGCATCGGGGTCGTAGGCTGTCTGAAGATTCGTCATTCGAATCACGATTTTGCCGACGAGGCCGCTGCCTTCGTGGTCTTTTCTCAAGCGTTCGAGTTCGCGGAAGCGTTCGTTGTCTTCGAGCCGTCCCGTCACGCGCTGGCTGCCGCCGGCATTCGAGAGGCTGTCGAGGGTGAGGAGCAAAACGGCATCGGGGCGTTGCAAACGGCGATAGGCGGACATCGCTTCCGAGCGGCGGCGCACGCTTTCCTTCTCCTCCCACACATCGGCATTGATGGCGCTCTGGAGAATGATGTGGAGAAGGTCGTTGCCGAAGAAGCGGCTTTCTTTGCCTTCAATGAAAAGGGGCAGGAAACGCTCGAAGGGGGTGGCGGCGAGCAGGTCGCAGTTGCCGTCGAGAGCGGCACGGAAATGGGCAGCGGACTGACTGACGCACTGGGTGTCTGTCGGGCAGACGCCACGAAGGTTGGCGTAGGAGAGTCCGAGGGCGGCGTTCCAGAGCGCCTTCTCCACGGGACGCGTCTCTTTTTCCAGCTCTCGCTCCATCATCTCCTGCCAAACGGCGAGCGAGTCGGGAGAAATCATGTTCTGATAGACTCCATCCATGAACGAAGCTCGCAGCAACTGGGCGGTGTTTCCCTCCGCGAGGGCTTTCCGGCGGATGTCGGCAATTTTCGTGCGCACCGTCCGGGGCAGGTCTTTTGCTGCGGAAGCCTTGACTTCCTTCCATAGCGCCGAATAACTTTGCGCACTGAGCGAGGTGGTCAGAATGAGGGAGAGGGTGAAGAGGAAGAGGATGCGTTTCATGATTAGTGATTGGGAATGTTCTGTGTTCGTGATGACAGGTCTTATATATAATGTGACAGGTCTTATATATATAATAAGGTGTGGTTTCCGGAGCAACTATTTTTCGGAAAGGACTTGACGCCGCGTCTGCTCGTCCTTTTTCCGTTGGCGCGAGCGAGCGACGATGGACTGATTGTAGCCCACGCACCCCGCCAGTCCGAGGAGCATGACGAGCAGGGTTTTGATGCCGTGGCTGATGAAAGCAAACGACTGCGCCACGGTTTTCTCGACGGCATAGCTGAGCGTGAGGGTTTTGACGATAGCAAAGTGCCAGGGTCCGGCGCCGGCGGGCGTGGGAAGCAGCATACCGATGCTCGCTGCGGCGAAGACGTGGATGAAGTCGGCGGTGCTGACGCCGTCGAGTCCGGAGAAGCAGGGCGCAAGCACAAACATCTGCAAGAAGTTGAAGGTCCAGATGCCGGCACTCAGCGAAACGAAGGTCAGCGGACTTTCCAAACGCGACAGGGCGGAGATGCCGAGCCAGAGGTTGCGGAAGAACCGACGCACATGATGCCACAGGGGGAGCGAGATGCCGATGAGCAGACAGACGAGACCGCCGACGATGATGTAGAACGTATAGCTCGGCACAACCCACTGCAGTCCCTCGCCGACTTTGTCCACCAAACCGACGGTGGCTTTCCAGCGGAGCATGACGGCAATGCCGGCAACGACCACGAGACAGCCGACATCGACGAGTTTCTCGATGACCACCGTGCCCAGTGCCTTGGTCGTCACCTCGGGGTCGCCGCGACGCACGAGCAACGAGCGAGTGAGTTCGCCGAGACGGGGAGTGAGGCTGTTCACAAGATAGGAAATGAAGACCAATTCCACGCTGCGTCTGACGCTGATGCGAATGCCGGCGCCGCGAAGCAACTGCCGCCAGCGCAGCGAGCGGAGCACGTTGGCACAGATGCCGGACAGTGCGGCGAGACTCATCCAAAGGTAGTTCGTGCGGCGCGTAAAAAACAAAGCGAGTTCGCCGAAGTCGAAACCACGGTAAACCCACCACATCAGTCCCAAAGCAGCCAGCGTGGACAAAACGGCGAAAAGAATATTTTTAAGAATATTGCTCATGTTCGTGCGGCGAAAGTAAGGATTATCCGCCTTTTCATGGGAAAAGATGGGTGAGAATGGTTCTGTTTTATACCTTTTTATCAAATCTAACACGGCTTAGTCGTTGTATTTGTAAATAAAGTCGTACTTTCGCCGCGGAAACTTGAAGCACACACAGCACAATCACACATCAGAAAATGGAACTTGAGAAATTTGCCAAGCAACTGCAGTTGCTCATCGTCCTCACACAAAATCGCCGCCTCACCATCGAAGAAGTGAGTCAAAGAGTCGGAATGAACCGCCGCTCCATCTATCGCTATTTGGACGCACTGAAGGCGATGGGGTTCATCATTGTCAAAGAAGGAACCCGCTATCACATCGATTTCAATTCCCCCTATCTTCGCGAACTCACCGACGGGCTGCAATTCAACGAAGCGGAAGCTGTCACCATCAGCCAGGTGCTGAACTCCATCTACAGCAACTCGCCGCAGGTTCGCGACCTCCGCGCAAAATTCGCTAACCTCTACAACACCGAGGTCATCGCGCGGCATGGCGTCGATAAACTCCTCGCGGGCAGAATCAGCACCATCTACCAAGCCATCCGCGAAGAGCGCGTCGCCATCCTCAAAGGCTATGCCTCACCCTCCAGCGGAGGCATCTCCGACAGAATCGTCGAACCCTACGTCTTCCTCCACGAAAACAATGAGATTCGATGCTACGAACTTTCTTCCGGAGAAAACAAAACCTTCAAACTCAACCGCTGCCAGGAGGTGACCCTGCTTGACCTGCTTTGGGCACACAAAGACAAACATCAGCCTTTCTTCACCGACCTCTTCCACTTCAGCGGAGACAAGCGAATGCCCGTCACACTCATCATGGGAACGCTCGCCTCGAGCCTGCTCCTCGAAGAAGCACCCGACGCAGACCGACAGATGACCGTGCTGAAAGACGGCAAAGTCAGACTGGAGACGGAGGTTTGCAGCTACAAAGGCATCGGACGCTTTGTCTTGGGGCTCATTGATGACATCGAAATCGCCGATTCTCCCGACTTCGTCAAATATCTTCAAGAGAAAACCGAAGTTTTAACAAAAAAACTTGGCTTGTGACGCGCACTGTCACAAACTGACCGTTCTTTTGCAGCAGAAACAAGGGAAGACTGAGAAAACAACCCGCTCTCAGACATCCCGCGTCAAAGATTTGTTGAACATCTTTCAAACTTGCTGCAACCATGACAAAGAACACATCACTCTCGGTTTCTTCCGCCTCCGTTTTTTCTTCCCACTCCTCTCTCTCTGACTGCGCCCCGCGCTCCTTCTCCCTCCTGCGCCCCACGGCGTGGCTGCAAGAGACACGCGCCGCCGCTGCATTCGCCTCCGTTTGCACCTATCTGCTTGAAGTGAACGTGACACCGCGCCAGGCAGCCCAACTGATTTGGGTCATCCTCTCCCTGTTCGTCTGCCTCCTCCCCTGCCCGCTCGATGCCGGCTGGCGAGTGTGCGCCCTCCTCATCGCCTGCCGCGCCATCAAAAAAAGCGCCATCCTCAAGTTGTTGAGTAGAGAGGGGTAAAGAGGGGTAGAGAAAGGTAGAGAGGGGTAGAGAAAGGTAAAGAGGGGTAAAGAGGGTAGAGAAAGGTAAAGAGGGGTAAAGAGGGGTAGAGAGGGGTAGAGAAGGGTAAAGAGGGGTAAAGAAGGTAGAGAAAGTAAGAGCACTTGAACAGCGACGAAGTTGCATTGAACAGCGACGAAGTTGCACTCACCATAATTGCCTCACAGAACTTATTCTATTTTTTTCATGTTGACGGCGTCTGCGGACAACGTTTCCAACTCGGGAACGAAGTTCGCAGACGCTTTTTTGAAATATTGCTGTCCGAGAAACGAACGTAACGAATTTATTGCTGTCCGGTAAAAGTTTTCATTTAGTCCGGATGGTGAGTGCTGTAAGCAC
>JBJEAG010000014.1:0-4521 GCA_051868855.1 Alloprevotella sp.
AAGAAAGTCTGACGAAAGACAAATCGCCAAAAAAGAAAATGCTCCTCGAAGGTATCCGCATGGCGAACGACTCTGTGAAAACCAAAGGGCTGAAACACTATAATCACATCTTGGAAAAAGATTATCAAATCTCACTGCCCTAAGTTCTCCTCGAAGTCAAAAAGACTAAAAGTCGAAAAGACTAAAAGACTAAAAGACTAAAAGTCGAAAAGACGGTGAACGATTTATAAGTCAAAAAGGTCTAAGAGGTCTAAAAGGTCAAAAAGTCGGTGACCGATTCTGAACTCTCAAACCGCGCCGCCCCCTTTGCCCCTTTAGACCTTTTTCTTTCTCCATTAATTCTCATTAATCGTCTCATTAAAAAAGATTAATGGAAATTTAATGAATCAATTCGTGAACATTAATGGAGGGCGTTTCCGCGCCGACCCTTTTGACCCTTTTGTCTCTTTGACTCTTTGTCTCTTTGACTCTTTGACCCTTTTGGCCCTTTTGACCCTTTTGACCAGAGCGAAGCGACCTTCAACTCTTTGACCCTTTTGTCTCTTTGACTCTTCGACTCTTTTGACCGGAGCGAAGCGACCTCCTAACTCTTTGACCCTTTTGACCGGAGCGAAGCGACCCCCTAACTCTTTGACCCATTCCCGAAATATGTCCTCACAATATCTGCTGTCTGACGCACTGCAACACTTGACCGCACGCCGTCTTCTTCCCGCACTGCAAACACTCCACGGAACTGCCATCATGCTCAAAAACGGAGAAATTGCCGAACTCATCCAACGTGCGGAAGATGACTATCGGCTGATGCTCAACTATCTGACCCGAGGCGTGGAAGACCCGGAACGTTCCGCGCTCTATCAGCGCCTGTTCCAAGCCGCCCTGCTTTGGCACTCAGAACTCAGTCGTGCTGCCTTGCTTCAATATGAACCCGACGCGCTCTTCGCCGCCACCCACAAGACGCTGCACGCAGCGGACTGCGGTACGCCCTCCCGCACAGCGTTTCTTTCCGAAAAAATCATGCGAAAAGACGTGTCGCTTCAAGACCTGTCCACTGTTTTCGACGCTCTCTGGACCGCACCGCTGTTGAACAAAGAGTTCTGCGAGCAAATGGAAGAATGGATGCAAGAAACGGGCAACAAGGATTCCGTGTTCGTGAAGTGCGTGGCAGTCTCCGCACTCACGCTGAGCAGTATGCAGTTCTTCGACATCTTCAAGTGGAAACTCCTGCTCCGTCTTGCCACCCACGACAACCCTCGTCTTCGCGTTCGCGCCCTCTTCGGCTGGATGTGTTCCACATTGCTTCACGCTGACAAATTGTCATTCTTCCCGAAAGAACTGGCAGCCTGCCGGGAACTCTTGACGGACAGCCGGTTCAGCGAGGAAACCGAAGCGCTGCAGACGGCACTCCTGCTCACCCTCGAGACCACACGAATCGAGAAGGACCTGCGGGAGAACATCATTCCGGAAATGATGAAACACTCGAAGCAGTTCCGAACGGACCGCTCGCTCGGTCTCGACGAACTCGACAGCCAAATCGCCGAAATCGAGATGAATCCGGACTGGAACGATGAGAGTCAAAGCAAACTGAAAGAGAAGATGAAACATTTTCTGGACCTGCAAGGCAGAGGAGCAGACCTCTACATGGGTTCGTTCAAAATGCTGAAAACTCGCTTCCCTTTCTTCCACCAAGCGGTAAACTGGTTCGTGCCATTCACTGAATCTCATCCCGACATCAGTTCCGCTGTCATGGACAATCCTTTGGTGCAAATGATGTTGCGCGGCGCCGGTCTATGCGATTCGGACAAATATTCCATCTGTCTCATGTCGGAGAAACTCGGAAACAGTCTCCCCAACGGCATGACGCAGAAACTCGGTGAACGCCTTCAAATGGGCGACCTGCCAATTCCCGAAGAAAAAGACAGAACGTTTGAAGAAGAACTGCGCTCCTATCTCCAAAGTTTCTATCGTTTCAGTCAAATCTTCATCCACCGCGAGGATTTCGTCAATCCCTTCAAACTGAACTTGCTTCTCGCTGACTGCGATGCTCTGAAACCTTGGAACGAAGACTGCACGCGACTGAGAAAATGGGCGGACTATACCTTCCACTTCAAAAACTACGTCATGGCACTCGCGCTCTACGACCGCATTCCCTCCGCCGACCGTGACGCCGAGATTCTGATGCACCGCGCCTTTTGTTTGGAATCTATGCACCAACCGGAGAAGGCGCGCGATGCCTACGCCGAAGCAAGACGCCTGGCGCCGAAATCGTCGTGGGCACTGGACCGCTGGGCGAACTGCTGCCGACAAACGGGAGCCTACGAAGAGGCGTTTGCACTCTACTCCGAACTGGAAAAAGAACAGCCGGAAGACGCGGCAGTGGCAATGAAACAGGCGGAGTGCCTCCTGCGACTGCAGCGCGAAGCGGAAGCGCTGCCCTTCCTCTTCAAAGCGGAATGGCTCAAACCGGACGTGCTGCTGACGCACCGCGCCATCGCTTGGTGCTCGCTCTTGCTGGGGAAATATGATCAAGCAGAAAAATACTACCAAAAGATTCTTGAAACACCGAAACACTCTTCCACCGACTGGCTGAACGCGGGACACACCGCACTGCTCACAGGAAGAATCGAAGAGGCGGTCACTCGCTACAAAAAGGCGGTGGAACAAAAGTCGAATGCCGCCGGCAAGAACGACACGACAAAAGCAACCGCCTCCACGCCCTACGAGTTCCTGACCGAGGACGAGCCTCTCCTGCTCCGCGCCGGCATCTCTCCCGAACTGCTCCACATGGTGACTGACTGCGTGCTGTCGTGAGAAGAAAATTGGTAACTTGCCCCTACTTTAGAAAGAAAATCGCCCAAACTTGCCCCGACTTTAGAAAGAAAAACACCCAAACTTGCCCCGACTTTAGAAAGAAAATCGCCCAAACTTGCCCCTACTTTAGAAAGGAAAACGCCTAAACTTGCCCCTACTTTAGAAAGAAAATCGCTCAAACTTGCCCCTACTTTAGAAAGAAAACAGGGGCACTTGCAAAATCCTGTATCAATTAGGAATCACAAAAACCTGATTAAACCCCTTGGAGAGTATGTGGGGCAACGCCCTGGTGTCAGTTTCCGCTTTGGTCTTATAAGAGCAAGCTCTTAACGTCCAAACCGAAAGCCTGCCACCACCTTCTTGCAGAAGGCTCACATCCTCTTCAAGGCGATAAACCATACGATAAACATTGGCTTTAGCGGTGGCGCGGTGGCAATAACGTTGGCGCGGACGCGATGAATCGCGTCCGCCCTGCACGTGAAAATCTACGAAGAGTATGTACCGTACAGCAGAAAGGTGGATTTCTGTTTTTGTTTTTCCAATTGACACAGGGTTCCCCCAGTGCCCCGATTTTTCGGCGAAATTAAAGCTCGACTTCGTGATTTTTCGGCGAAATTAAAACTCGATTTCGTGATTTTTCAGCAAAAACAAAACTCGATTTCGTGATTTACCACTACATTTGCAGCTGTAAATCAACAATTTAACACCATACACCCTCCACACAAAAGACATGGAAGAAAAAGGGAGAGTGATTTATCTGCCCTTGTACGTGGCTTCCTTGCTCTGAAAGCACATCTTTCCGAAACTTTTATCATTAATCGAGTAGGAGGTAAATGCAAATCACAAAAAGTATATGCCTCCTTCTTCACATTTACCAATCTTCCACACCACCGTACGTGCGATTCCGCACATGGAGGTTTTTGAGTTGTTTAGTATCTTATTTCATCACCAAACCACAACCCTGAACGGAACTGGAAATAAAGAGGACAAGTTGTTTAGTATCTTATTTCATCACCAAACCACAACCTGAACTTCCGTTCCGCCCGTTCGACATAGTTGTTTAGTATCTTATTTCATCACCAAACCACAACTCCGCGAGTACGTTTTTACCGCTCCCGGCGGTTGTTTAGTATCTTATTTCATCACCAAACCACAACAGCACTTCTGCTACTGCGGATACGACTTCGTTGTTTAGTATCTTATTTCATCACCAAACCACAACCAGAAGACACGGAAGAGCGGAAGACGCCCGGTTGTTTAGTATCTTATTTCATCACCAAACCACAACTGCACCAACGCTGCTCTCTACAGCAGCCTGTTGTTTAGTATCTTATTTCATCACCAAACCACAACTCTGCCAATACGTTTTTGCCGCTCCCGGCGGTTGTTTAGTATCTTATTTCATCACCAAACCACAACGGTATGATGTAGTGTTCGCATTCGTGTCGGTTGTTTAGTATCTTATTTCATCACCAAACCACAACCCGTCCTTGAAGTAGTTGAACTGAACCGTGTTGTTTAGTATCTTATTTCATCACCAAACCACAACCTCAACCCCCTCACAAAAAGCGAAATTGCAGTTGTTTAGTATCTTATTTCATCACCAAACCACAACTAAATGACCACTCACAAGAGTTCATTGAGAGTTGTTTAGTATTCAAATACACTAACTCGCCCCCTGTATCTCAGGCAGAATCGCTGTATGCTCCACCA
>JBJEAG010000015.1:0-2511 GCA_051868855.1 Alloprevotella sp.
TTGCCGTGCTGCTGACCGCCTGCAGCGGTTCGCGTCCGGCAGTCTCCTCCGCCCCTCCGACGGAGAAGACCTCGACGGCTTCGGTGGAAAGGAAAGAACGTCCCCGCCGTTTCAACGAACTCTTCCTCGAGTCCGTCCGGCAGAAAGAACTGGAGCACACCGACGCACAGTTTGAACTGCTCGAGGCAGCACTGAAACTCCGCCCCGACGCCCCCGAGGCGCTCTACGAAATGGCGCTCATCAAACTCACGAGCACCGTCTATTCCGACACGCTGTCGAAAGCCGAGGGAGACTCCATGCTGCAACTCGCAGTGAGACTCGAGCCCGAAAACATAGCCTACAAAAAGACACTGGGAACCTATCTCGCCAACATGACCCGCTTCCGCGAAGCCATCGCGCTCTACGAAGAAATCGCCGAGACGGAAAGCGGACCGGAAAACCTGAGCATGCTCATCTGGCTCTACAAACAAAACGGGGACTACACCGGGGTGATTCGAACCATCGAACGACTGGAACAGAAAGAAGGCAAAAGCGAGCAACTGAGTCTCGAAAAGTTCCAGACCTACATCGCCATGAACGACAACAGCCACGCCTTCCGCACCATCGAAGAACTCTGCGCGGAATACCCGCTCGACCTGCGCTACCGCGTGCTGCTCGGCGACCTCTATGACCAATACGGCTTCCACGAAAGAGCACTGGACACCTACCTCGACGTGCTCGCCACAGAACCCGACAACAGTTATGCGCAAATTTCGCTTTTGGCATACTATAAGGCGGCGCAGGCGGATTCCCTCTATCTCAACCTCCTCAAACGCGTCGTCTTGAATCCCCACACCGAAAGCGACGCACGAGTGGAAGCACTCCGCACCTACACCATCGACAACATTCAAAACGAGGGCGACAGCGAACCCGTTCTGGCACTCCTCGACTCCGCCCTCGCCATGCCGCGACAGGCAGCAGAGGTGGCGCGACTGAAGGTTTACTACAGCCTACAGAAAGGTCTCCCCGAAGAGGAAGTCATCCTTGCGCTCGAACAAGACCTGAAAGCAGAGCCGGACTACACGCCGGCACGAATGTCCCTTCTCAAAATGCGGCTCGAAAGAGATCAACTCCCCGAGGCGCTCCAACTCTGCCGCGACGGACTGCTCTATGAACCGTCGGAAGTCATTTTCTACTACTACGAAGCCTCCATCCTCTACAAACTCGGCGACGACGACGGCGCCATCAAAGTGCTGCAACGCGGCGTGCTCCGCATCGATGCCTCCGCCGACCCCGAGACGGCGTCCGACCTGCACGGTCTCTTGGGCGACATCCTCCACAGCAAGAAAATCTATGAGGAAGCCTACGCCGCCTACGACCGAGCCCTCGAACTCAACCCCGCCAACCTGCTCTGTCTGAACAACTATGCCTACTTCCTCTCCCAACAAGGGAAGAACCTGGAACGGGCACTCGAAATGAGCAAAAAGACCATTGAGGCGGAGCCGGAGAACGCCACCTATCTCGACACCTACGCTTGGATTCTCTACGTGTCTAAAAAATATGATGAAGCGAAAACCTTCATCGACCGCACGCTTCAGCACACCGAACTCAGCAGCGACAACTATACGCTCTTCGACCACGCCGGCGACATCTACTTCCACGTCGGCGAACGCGCCCAAGCCGTGGACTTCTGGAAGAAAGCGCTCTCCGTCTGCCCCGACGCTGCCGACGCCCGAAAACTCCGACAGAAAATCCGCAACCGTCGCCCGTGAATCCCTTTGAACTGTATGCAAGACTACATTGAACAGCATTCCACCCCGCCCGATGAATGGCTCCACGAACTCTGGCGCGCCACTCATCTGCACCTTCTCCGCCCCCGCATGGCGAGCGGTCCGGTGCAGGGACAACTGCTGCGGATGCTGATGCAGATGATTCGACCACGGACAGTTGTCGAAATCGGCACCTACTCCGGCTACTCTGCCTTGGCGATGGCATCGGGCATGGAGAAAGGAAGCCGGCTCCTCACCTTCGAAGTGAACGACGAACAGGAGGTGTTCACCCGCCCGTGGCTGGAAAATGCGCCCTACGACGTCCGTCCCGAAATGTTCGTCGGCGATGTCTTCCAACTCCTGCCGCCCATGAACCTCAGCATCGACGTTGCCTTCATCGACGCCGACAAGCGCGAATATTCCGCCTACTATCATCTCATCCGACGCTTCACTCACTCCGGCTCTTTCATCCTCGCCGACAACACGCTCTGGGACGGCCACGTCATCGAACCCTCCTACGACCGCGACCCGCAAACCCGCGGCATCAAAGCCTTCAACGACCTCGTGGCGGACGACCCCGCCGTCGAACAGGTCATCCTGCCCGAACGCGACGGGCTGACCCTCATCCGAGTGAAATGACCTTTTTGAAGTCAAAAAGACAAAAAGACTAAGAGTCAAAAAGTCGGTGACCATTTGAAGTCAAAAAGTCAAAAAGACTAAGAGTCAAAAAGTCGGTGACCATTTGAAGTCAAAAAGACAAAAA
>JBJEAG010000015.1:2611-4520 GCA_051868855.1 Alloprevotella sp.
GGTGACCATTTGAAGTCAAAAAGACAAAAAGACTAAGAGTCAAAAAGTCGGTGACCATTTGAAGTCAAAAAGACAAAAAGACTAAGAGTCAAAAAGTCGGTGACAGATTCAACCCTCAAACCTCTCAAACAACCCTCAAACCTCTCAAACAACCCTCAAACCTCTCAAACAACCTCCGCGCCGACTCTTTGTCTTTTTGTCTCTTTGACCTTTTAGACCGGAGCGAAGCGACTCCGACTCTTTGTCTCTTTGTCTCTTTGTCTCTTTGTCTCTTTGACCCCTCTTATGAAACATATCCTTTTTCTTTTCCTCCTTTCATCGCTCCTCCTGCACGCTGCCGATGACAAAAGCCGCTTCCAAGAGGCGGAGCAACTGCGCAACGCCGCACAACTCGAACTTGAGGGCGGCGACGACGTGGAAGCGCAGCAGAAGATGCTTCACGCCCTCGACCTCTTCCGAAAACTGAAAAACACGGAGGTGAAGCAGTCGCTCTGCCTCTATTCCCTTTGCATAAGCCATTTCAACCAACGCAACTTGAAAGCCATGGCGGCACACCTCGCCGACATGAAGACGCTGGCGGCACGTCATCCCGACAACAAGTTCGTGAACTATGACTACCTCTCCGTCCTTGCTGCCTACGAGTCCGCCCTCCACGAAGAGCATCCCTCCGACTCGCTCCGCCAATGTTTCATGACCCACTTCAAGCAAGCCATTGCGCGGCAAGAGCAAATGACGTGGAAGGAAATGACGGAGCACAAGGTGAACCCGATGTATAACTACATGAACGTTGCTACGCTCTACGACCTCGCCTTCGACCCGCCCGTCATCGACTCCATGCAGTTATATATTCACAAAGCGCTCGCCGCCGATGCTCATGGCTGGGGCTTACCGACGGACCACACGGAGGGGCGCATCTCGGCACTGGACCTGCAGGCGTGGATTTATCTCTATCGAAAAGACTACGCTCGGGCGGAGAAGCAGGAACAGGAGGTGCTGAGACTGATTGACAGCGTTGCCGCCGTCAAGAAGAACACGGTGGTGACGGAGCGAGGCGAGGCGTATGACTTCTTCGTCACGCTCTATGAAGAGATGGGGCAGACGGACAAAGCGCTGCACTTTCAGAAACTGAAAACGGAATGGGTGGCGCAACGCTTCCAAATCGAGAAGACACGGGCAATTCAGGAAATTGAGACGCGCCACGAAACCGCCGAGAAGAACCGCGACATTCGCGAACTCCACCGGAAGAACCAGAACCTGCTCGTGCTTTGCGTCGGACTGCTCATCCTCCTCGTCCTGCTCACCGTGTTGGTGGTCATCCGCCGCCGTCTCCGCGAGCAGCGACTCTACACCGAGGCACTGACCTCCGAGACAGTCGAAGCCTCAGCCCACGCCTCCCTGCAACTCCTCGCCGACACGCTCGGCACGGACAAGGTGAACCTCGCCGATGCCCACCGGCTCATGCAGAAAGCGGAGAAACCGCTCACCATCGTCGATAAGAAATACCTCCTCTGCTTCCTCCAAGGCGAGGACGTCAAAACCATCGCCGCCCGCTTCCACGTCGAACCCGCTTCCGTCTATACCGTGCGCTACCGCATGAAAAAGAAATTCCCCAAAGACGAAAACCTCCCGTTCTGAAGAAACGAGCAAAACGAAAAGGAAACTATTGCTGTCCGGTAAACGGTCTTAATGAATTGAATACGTTGATGTTTATGGAGGACAAGCCCCCCTTGACCGGATGGCGAGGGCTGCAGGCCCGATGAGGGAGCGCAAGCGACCGAACTGTCAGCCCAGTCCGTAAGGGCTGGGTAAGAGACACGCCCCAAGAAAGAGGGCTGTAAGTCCCGATTTCTTTCTCAACAACAGCGGTCTATTAAAGGAATCGGGACTTACAGCCCTCAAAATTACTACT
>JBJEAG010000016.1:0-4504 GCA_051868855.1 Alloprevotella sp.
GGCTCCCTCGTTCGTGCTTTCAGCACTCACCATCCGGATGAAACAACTTTTACCGCACAACAATAATTCAAAATAAATTTCCGCACATCAATCTTCCCCATCCAAACGTTTGCAGCCGAAAAAAGGTCGGGCGCCGCAGGACGTCCGACCTTTTGAGGGTTCAATCAATTTGCTGATTCATTCAATCAAGCATTCGGGTTATTCAATCAATTTTCGATTTTATTCGTTCAGCAAGGTGGCTGCGCCGTTGGCGGTGCGAACCACGTAGGAGCCGGGCTGCAAGCCCTTCTTCCAATTGCCGAAGGAGGTGCGGCGAACGAGGCGACCGTCTGTGCCATAAACTTCCACGGGAGTGGCAGCGCTGACGTTGTCAAGCACGATGGCGTCGATGCCGGCATTCTCGCCGAGTTGAACGTTCTGCCATGCGCTCCACTTCGTCGTGTTGGAAGCGAAGACGCCGCAAACGCGCCACTGATAACTGCCGTTCTCTTGGAGTTCCGTGCAATCAAGCTTCGTGTCGGTCAGACCGCTGAAAGTCTGGGTGCCGTCGCCTGCATTCATGCCGCCATCGCCCACTTCTTCGGCGGTGTAGTCGCCGTCATAAACAGAAGCGTAGGAGATGTAGCCGCGCTGAGTGGGGAAGAACTTCACTTTGTAGGGAGCGGTGATGCCGGTGAAGGTCATCACTTGCAGCGAACCGTCCATGGTGATTTTCTTGGTGAGGCTGATGGTCACGTTGTTGCTATTGACAAGAAGCACCTTCATTTCCACGGAAGCACCATCTTCGGGATAGGCTTTGACAGCCACGGTGACGTTGCCGTCGGAAGGACTCGCCTGCAGCGGAGAGTAGAGATAGCCCGCAGCACCCGACTTGCCAATCTTCAAACCTTTCGTGCCGACGAAGAGGTTGTAGCCGGTCCAGCCTTGAACGGGAAGGAGGCTGTTGAGCGCGCTGTTGATGTCTTCCGTGCCGTCTTCGGTCACGCCTGCAGCCACGCCGGAGAAGTCGGTGGAGAGAATGGGAAGCACGGAGGCAGTGGAAGTGCCGCTCTGTTTAAGTTCGACGGTGTAGCTCTCGACGCCGCTGACAGGCTGCCAGGCAGCGCGGAAGGAGTTCTTGGTCACGTTCTCACCGGCAGAGAGCACAACGGGAGCGGGCAGTTTCGTACCGCCATCGAAGACAAAGGAAATCTTGCCGTCGGCAGATTCGGTGATGTTCTCGATGGGTTTGTGGAGGAAATAGGAACCGTCGGAGTTGGGGTTGAAGAGAGTGGCAGCGGGCGTGCTGTAGTCCGTCAGCGCCGTGTTCTTCTTGGTTCCGGGGAAGGGGTCGCCGGCAAGGTTATTCTTGGAAGTGCCAAGGCTGTTGTCGGCGGGAACGTACATGAAGCGGGAGTGACCCGGTTCGTTGTTCGGGCTGTTGGCGAGCCAAACATCTTGATCGTAGTCCATGTGGAAGACCATCATGCCGTGCCCATACTGATAGGAGTCCCAACCTTCCTTCTGGCGGTTCTCGAGGATGTAGCATTCGTTGCGATTGCCTTCGTTGTAGATGATGTATGCCACGGGCTCGGAGGTAACTGCGGGCATGTCGGTGATTTCTGTGCCTTCAGTCAGTTCAGTGAAGTCAAGCCAACTGCAGAAGTTGCGTTCGTAGGCAGTGTAAGCAGAGGGCGTATAACCGTCGTTGTTGTAACTGCCGCCCGACATGACGGTCCAGTTCTCGGGAGTGTCTGCGCCGCTGTAGTCAATGTCATAGAGATCAACCAAACCGAGGCAGTGGGAAAACTCGTGGCAGGGTGTGCCGATGCCGGTCAAATCCACGTCGCCGTAGGCTTCCCATCCGTTGATTTCTTGAGAGCAGGCATATCTGTTCACCTTCACGCCGTCGCAGGTGCGGCGGTATCCCCAGCCCCAGAGATTGGACTGATGAGGCCAAACCGTGTCTTCGTTGTTGCCGCTGTAACTTTCAGCGTACCCGGCATAGATGACATAGAAGTTTTCAACCTCGCCGTCGCCGTCCCAGTCATAGTCGGCAAAGTTCACCTGAGAATCTACTGCCAAGACGGCTTCGTTAATCATTTCGGCGGCATGACTGTCGTTGCCATAATTATTGTTTCCACCATAGTATGCCATGTTGCTGCTCACGGTCACGGGACCCACCACGTCGAAGGTCGGAGTGAACTGACCGTAGGACTGGTCGGCGAAATAATCGGCGACACTGCCGTTGGCGCCTTCATAGTTGAAACCTTTCTCGTTGAACATGCGGTCGAAAAGTTCGCGGGTATGGACATCTCTGAACTTGACGTCCTGGAACTGCACGAGAATCACGAGACCTTTCTTAGAACCTTTCCATCCTCCCTCGGGAGCCGTTCCCACGCGGGAGACGGTGCCGTCTTCGTTGGTGACGGACTTGAGACGGGAAGCATTGGCAGCGTTGCGGCGGCTGCGGAACGCTTCTGAGATTTCAGCGGAGGTGGCAGTTTCGTTGGCGATGAAGGTAATCTCGTCGGCACTGCGCAGCGACTTGTCGTGGGCAATGCGCTCGGTGGGCATCAAGGTTTCGCCCTCCATCTTTGCATACACATAAGAACCTTCTTGGGTGCGAACCAAGGGGACGTTGTCAAGGGTCATGTAGCAGTGGAAGTGCTCGTCTCCCACCATTCTCACGGTCAGTTCTGTGCCGTCAGGCTGCTTCACCTTTCTTTTGCCGGGATGAGCGGGAACCGCCCATGCGCTGAGCGTCACGCCGACAGCGAGGAGAAGTGTAAAGAGTGTTTTTTTCATAACAAATAATAATAATGTGTTGGTTTGAATATTTTCATTTGAATAAGGAAGAGCCGTACTCAAAGGAAGAGACACGACGCTTTCGGGACGCTGCAAATTTAGGTAAAACTCTTCAAGCGTGAACGTTTCGTCCGCTCTTTTCTTCTTTTCGGAACTGAGTCCGCAGAAAAGCAGGGCGCAAACCTTCCCTCCGTCAGCCGGGTTGCCATCACACAAAAACTGCTCTTTTCGCGGGTGTTTGCAGGATTTTAGATAAATTTGTGCGCCGTGAAAACCTTAACAACGCTCTTCTTCAAACCTATACAAGACTAAGCCACGGCAAACACTCCTTCCACCACCATGAACGAACTGAAAACCCTGACCTCCGAACTCATCCGCCTGGCGGGCTTCCCCGACTCCGTCAACGAACAACTGACGTTCTTTCTGCTCTGCGGACTGGCGGCAGCACTGACCGGACTGCTCAGTCATCTGCTCCGCACTTTCTTCACCCCGTTCTGCACGCGCTGGACGAAGAAGACGGACGTCGTTTGGGACGACTATCTGCTCAACCCGCCCGTGCTCAACGCCACCTGGCACCTGCTGGGCGCGGTGATTTTCTTTCAACTCCTGCCCTACTGCTACACGCAGGCTGAGTCGGCATGGTATGTCTTCGTCGAACAGGCGACGAAAATCTTCATCACGCTCTGCGCCACCCGCATCGTCACGGCGTTCCTGACGAATCTCGCACACTACACCACCGAACAGGAAGCCTCGCAGAAACACGCGCTGGTCGGCATCACGCAATTTCTGAAACTGCTCACCTACTGCATCTGCGGCATCATCGTCATTTCCTTCATCTTCGGGCGCAACCCCATCAGCATCATCGCCGGACTCGGTGCCGCCGCCACGGTCTTGATGTTGGTTTTCAAAGACACCATCCTCGGTCTCGTCGCGGGCATCCAACTCTCTGCCAACCGCATGATGAAACCGGGCGACTGGGTGACGATTGAGAAACTCCACGTGAACGGCATCGTCGAACAGATGTCGCTCACCACCGTCAAAATCCGCAACTTCGACAACACCATCTCCACCGTACCGCCCTACACGCTCGTCAGCGACGTCTTCCACAACTGGACGGGGATGTATGACAGCGGCTCCCGCAGCGTGAAACGAGCCCTCCTTCTGGACAGCCGCACCATCCGATTCCTTTCCAAGGAGGACGTGGAGGAACTCGAGAAGAAGAAACTCGTCCTGCCCGAAGACTGCCAAGGAGCCACGGGAGAAAACGGCGGAGCAGCCGCCGAGACGGTCAATCTCGCGCTCTTCCGTGCCTACGCCACCCGCCACCTCGCCTCGCTTCCCGTCGTGGACACCGACACATGGGTCTTGGTGCGCCAACTGGAATCCACGCCGCAAGGACTGCCCTTGGAGTTTTGGTTCTATCTCAAAGAAACGGACTTCGTGCGCTACGAGAACCTCGCCTCCCAAATCTTCGAGCACTTCATCGCCATGCTCCCGCACTTCGGCCTCCGCCTCTTCCAAGCACCCGCCGGCGACGATTTGAGACTATATATTAATAAGGAGTAAATGGGGGCTCAAATTTCAAGACCTTTCTTTGGCGTTATGATGATTCGTTGTCAAGGTCGTCTTTCGTTGTCAAGGTCGTCTTCAAAAAGCCAAAGTTAATTATTGCTGTCCGGTAAAAGTTGTTTCATCCGGATGGTGAGTGCTGAAAGCA
>JBJEAG010000017.1:0-4471 GCA_051868855.1 Alloprevotella sp.
AAGACCATGGCGGTCTATGCCGGCTGGGACTTCACCAACGTTTGGGGTCGTCGCAACGACCGCAACGACGGTTATCCCTACCTCCGTTGGACCGCGCCCGGACTGACAAACGATGCCGACCCCATCAAGGATGGCGTTTCCACTGTGGTGATTGATGAAGACGAGCACGTGGATATCTATACGCCCGACGGACGTCTCATTCGCTCCGGCATGCTGCGGAACGTGAAACTCGGCAGAGGCGTCTATATCCTGCGAAGCCATCAGAAGACCTCGAAAGTGATTGTGAAATAAGACGGCACGCCGTTAAACGTGATTGTGAAATAAGACGATATGCCGTTAAACGTGATTGTGAAATAAGACGGCACTACAAAACTGCGCCCCCTGCCTCGCTCCTCAACGGAAGACGAATGCAGGGGGCGCAATCGCAATAATTTCTATCAGCAAAAAATCACAACAAAACGTTGAACACATAGCCGGAAAGAATGATGAAAAAGGTGACCGTGGCGAAGAAAACGGCAATCAGACGCCACGTCATGACCTTCTTCAGCAGCGTGGCTTCGGGAAGCGAAAGTCCGACCACTGCCATCATGAAGGCAATGGCTGTGCCAAGGGGAATGCCTTTCGCCACAAACACCTCAACCACGGGAACAATGCCCGCCGCGTTGGCATACATCGGAACGGCAAGCAACACGCTCAGCGGCACAGCATACCAGTTGTCGCGGGACATAGACTGCTCAAAGAAACCTTCCGGCACAAAACCGTGCATGAAAGCGCCGATGCCAATGCCAATCAGCACATACACCAACACGCTCCGCACAATCTTCCAAGCATCCGCAAGAATCGTGGGCAAACGCCGGAGGAACGCGGTCTGCTCCTGCTCCCACTCCGCCGTTTGCTGCTCGGACTGTGCTTGCACCTGCTTCACCCAATCGCTGAGATACGTCTCCAAACGCATCCGTCCGAGCACGACACCTCCCACGCAACCGAGCAGAATGCCGCTGCCGACATAGACTGCCGTGGCTTGCCAACCAAACGAGCCGAGGAACATGGCAACCGCCACCTCATTGACCAAAGGAGAGGTGATGAGAAAGGCGAGCGTGACGCCAAGCGGGATGCCACCCTTGACGAAACCGATGAACAACGGAATCGAGGAGCACGAACAAAAGGGGGTGGTGGCACCAAAGACGGATGCCAAGAGATATTGCAAACCATAGAGGCGGTGGTTGATGAGATAGTTACGCAACCGCTCAATGGGGAAATAGGCATTGACGATGCCCATGACGGCGCTAATCAAGAAGAGGAGCAGGAGAATCTTGATGCTGTCGTAGATGAAGAAATTGACTGCCCCGCCCCACGCTGTCGCGCTGTCGAGTCCCATGACGGAGCCGGTGATCCAGTCTGCAAAACGCTGTATCATTTTTGTTTGTTTTGGAAGAAATTAGGGAGAACGAAGGAAAGATTTATGGCGAGAAAAACGCGGAATGATTTACACACCCAACAGTTTCTTTACCTCTGCCTCGGTCGGCACCTTCCCTTTCAACACCACTTTGTCGTCCATGACAATGGCGGGTGTGGCAAGAATCTGATGGCGCATGATTTCTTCGATGTCTTCCACCTTTTCGAGGCGAACAGACAACCCGTTTTCGTTCACCACCTTTTCAACCACGGCAAATGTGGTCTTGCATTTGGCACACCCCGTGCCGAGCACCTTGATTTCTGTCACACCTTTCTCGACCGCTCTCTCCGGCGTTTGAGCCGACAGGGAGACGCTGCCCTGCGCCGGACTTCCACAGCAGCACTTACAAGGTTTCGGAGAGAAGAGAGACGCTAAAATGTTTTTGATTTTCATATTGATTATAAATCAATTATACAAATGTAATATAGTCCTACGCCAACAAAAACAACAGCCACGAGGCGACTGAACCAACGTTGAAAAATCTGCATTTTCTGATAGAAGCCGGCGATGCCTGCCACGCTGTATGCCAGAATCCACGCCACCAACATCACCGGCAGACCGGTGGCAAGGGCATAGACCGCCGGGAGGGCATAACCGCCGACTGCGGAGGCTGACATGGGAATGAGCATGCCGAAATAGAGCAAACCGCTGGTGGGACAAAACGCCAAGGCGAAGAGCATTCCTAACAAGAGACTGCCCCACAACCCATTGAGACGTTCGCCGAAACGGGAAGCGTTGAAGCCGAAACGAGACAAAGAAAGGCGGTCGTTGAAAAGCATCCAAAGTCCCACCACAAGCAAGACGGGACCAAGCATCAGCTCTCCCCCCCGACTCACTTCGCTCTGCAAATCAAAAGTGTCGATGCCACGGCGAAGCATGAAAATGAGCAGAAATCCGAGCAAAGAGTAGGCAATCATGCGACCGAGTGTGTAGAGCAGACCGCTGAAGAAAACGCGGTTTCGGTTCCCGAGGTCTTTGCTGATGAACCCGATGGCGGTGATGTTCGTGGCGAGCGGACAAGGACTGACCGCCGTCAGCAAACCGAGCAGAAATGCCGTCACCACGGGAATCTCGCTGCTGTCAAGCCAGTTTTGCAGTGTTTCCATCTACTTTTTCGTCAGTACATTAATCTTAGTTGCCACTCCTTTCTTGAACTCAGCAGGATTGTTGCGGGCATTTTTGAAAGCAAACTGCGTCAGGTCGTTACGCTTCTCCTTGCCGTTCTTCCAACCGTTGACAAAGAGCGAAGACCAGGTGACGCGATAGGTCTTTGCCATTTTCGCCCCCTCAGCAGTGGTGATGTCAATCACTCTGAAGACCACTCTACCCTGCTTTTTCTCCGCAGCAAAGTCTTTTTCGACCACTTCCCGCGCCAGTTTCTCAATCGCAAGACAAGTGGCGCAACGCTGCTTGCCGTGGAAATAGACCACTTCCACACGGTTCGTTTCTTGCGCCAACAACGTGAGCGCGAAGAAACTGAAAAGAATCAATACTAAATTTCTCATGTTTCGCGTTTGAATTAAAGATGATGTGATGTGTGATGTATGAATGAAAGATGATGTGATGTGTCGCGTATCACATAGCAGCAGAACGTCATTCGCAAAACTACGAACAAACAAACTAAAAAAAGGGTTAGCAACACCCTTCTTTTTTCATCGGTTCCTGTCCGAAGAAACCACCGAAGAGTTCGCGAGCGAGTTGCCAGTTGTCGCGCTTGATGCAATACTTCACCTTCGGCGCTTCAACTTCACCTTGAATCAGTCCGGCATCCTTCAGTTCCTTCAGATGCTGAGAGACAGTGGCTTTGGCAATAGGAAGTTCCTCGTGAATATCGCCAAAGTAGCAAGTGTCCTGTTTGGCGAGGAATTGCAGGATGGCGATGCGCGCCGGGTGTCCCAGCGCCTTGGCGAAGCGAGCCAGTTGCGCTTGTCTGATGCTGTAGTCCTTGTTCATCATGTTTCAGTTTTCAAAAGATTCGGCGGCAAAGTTAATCACATGTTCGTAAAAGAACAAACAATACATACAGTTTTCTGTGCTTGCGGGCAATAACAAGAACAAAATTATGACGGCGGAGTGACGGTGGGGTGACAGTGTCGCTTTGGCTTGGCACGAAGTTTACGCACCGCGCACAGGGATTTTCTTTGAACGACAACAGGGACAACTGATGACAACTTTTTATATTGTTGTCGTAGTTGTCGTGTGATTACTTCAATTCATCCAAAAGGCGGTCAAAGTCGGAAAGGAAGGTCTGATCTTGGATTACTCTGTACTTCTCATATTCCCCCAACGCTTTCTCTTCTGCCTGTTCATGAGATATGCGTCCTGCATCGGGAAGGATGTCATGGTCGTTGATGGACAAGAATTTGACCAGTTGCTCCTTCCAGTCCTTCATCGACATAAGTTGTTGACGCTCCGCCCGTAGTTCCGCAATATCTACAAAGGCTGTGGAAAGCAGTTCAAGGGAACGCACCTCTTTCTCCGACAGATAGTTCTTGGCAATGGTCACGTCGCTCTTCCTGATTCTGCCATCGGGAGCATTCTTCCAAGTGGTCAGTCCCATATAGAGCTTTTCGGCATCGGCACGATCATACACGATTTCCGCTGCCGTCTGGTGGGTGACAGCATAGTGCATCATGTTCTGGACGGTCTTGTAGAAAAGGCGTGTGGTCTCGCTGTTCTTGTCGTAGTCGTAACTGCACTCGGCATAGATGTCGGTTATCTTCTGGTAGTAGCGACGCTCGGAGGTGCGTATCTCACGGATGCGGTCGAGCAACTCCTCAAAGTAGTCCTCGCCAAAGATTGTCTTGCCTTTCAGCCGTTCATCGTCCAGCACAAATCCCTTGACAATGAATTCCTTCAGCACCTTGGTTGCCCAAATGCGGAACTGTGTTGCCTCGTAGCTGTTCACCCTATAGCCCACGGCAATGACGGCATCCAGATTGTAGAGCGTCACGCCCTGTTCATCCCATTGTTCCGAGGGAATTCGAATTTTTCGAATTGCATCGGACAAATGGA
>JBJEAG010000018.1:0-4467 GCA_051868855.1 Alloprevotella sp.
GAGAACAAAGAGGAGTTCGACAAGGGCAATCTCTTCCCCGCCGACTTCATCGCAGAAGGCGTGGACCAGACTCGCGGTTGGTTCTTCACGCTCCATGCCATCGCCACCATGGTCTTCGACCAGGTTTCCTTCAAGACAGTCATCAGTAACGGTCTCGTCTTGGACAAAAACGGTAACAAAATGTCCAAGCGCCTCGGCAACGCCGTCGATCCGTTTGAAGTGATTGCGGAACATGGCTCCGACGCCGTGCGCTGGTACATGCTCACCAACTCCTCGCCTTGGGACAACCTGAAGTTTGACGTCGAAGGCGTTCGCGAGGTTTCTCGCTCCTTCTTCGGCAAACTCTTCCAGACCTATTCTTTCTTCTCGATGTATGCCAACGTCGATGGATTCGACCCCAAGGCGCCTGCCGTGCCGATGGAAGAACGCTCCTCGCTCGACCGTTGGATTCTCTCCGAACTGAACAGCCTCATCTTGGACGTCACCCGCGACTTTGATGACTATGAACCCACACGCGCCGGGCGCCGCATTCAGAACTTCGTGACCGTGAACCTCTCCAACTGGTTCGTACGCCTTTCCCGCAAGCGCATCTGGGGTACGGGACTCACGACTGACAAACTCAGTGCCTATCAGACACTCTACACCTGTCTGCTCGAAGTCTCCCGTCTCATGGCTCCCATTGCTCCGTTCTATGCCGACCGTCTCTATCTTGACCTCACGGCAGAGAACCACCGCGCCGACAGTGTTCACCTCGACACCTTCCCCGTGGCTGACGAGAGTCTGATTGACAAAGATGCAGAGCGCCGCATGGAACTTGCTCAGCGCGTTTCCTCCATGGTGCTCTCTCTCCGCAAGAAGGAACGCATCATCGTGCGTCAGCCCCTGCGCTGCGTCGCCGTGCCCATCACCGAGCCGCGTTTGAAGGAAGATTTGGAGTGCTATCAGTCCATCATCCTCGAGGAGGTCAATGTCAAGGAACTCCATTTCGCCGATGCCAACATGTTGGAGAAGAAGGTGAAGTGCAACTTCCGCGTCATGGGTGCCAAGTTCGGAAAACTCATGAAGGCTGTCAATGCTGCCGTCACCGCACTTTCCACCGACGCCATCAACCAACTCGAGCGTGACTCTCGCCTTTCCGTCACTCTCGCCGACGGCGAAGTGGTCGAAATCGAACGCAGCGATGTCGAAATCATCACCAGCGAAATGCCGGGCTGGGCTGTCGTCACCGACGGCAACCTGACCGTGGCGCTCGACCTCACCGTGACGCCCGAATTGAAGAACGAAGGCGTCTCCCGCGAGATTGTGAAACGCATCCAGAACCACCGCAAAGAAAGTGGTTTCGAAATCACCGACCGCATCCGCGTCACGCTTTCCAACCATCCCGAAATTGAAGAAGCCGTCAACAGTTTCCGCGACTACATCTCCGCTCAGGTGCTCGCCGACGAACTCCGTTGCGCCGAGATTCCTGCCGGCACGCCCGGTGCTGTCACCTTCGACTTCGGCGACTTCACCATCGAAGCCGTCATTGAACGATAAAATGAAAAAGGTACACCGTGAGTCACTGCCATCCGTTGCAGTTGCTCACGATGTACCTATTATTTATATAGAACATACCTTAACCTAAAACTTACGGCATTTGCCGTGTTCAACCATGGAAGAAAGACCTCGTTATTCTGATCAAGAATTAGAAGAATTCAAGCAAATCATTCTCTCTAAGCTCGAACTGGCTCGTCGCGACTACGAACAACTCATGGATGCCATCTCCGGCAAGTCTGCCAATGGTGCCGATGACACCATGCCGACCTATCATGTGTTGGAAGAGGGCTCGCCCACCCAAAGCAAGGAGGAACTCACCGCCATGGCACTCCGCCAGCAGAAGTTCATCACCGCGCTTCAGGCTGCTCTCGTCAGAATTGAGAACAAAACCTACGGTGTTTGTCGCGTCACCGGAAAACTCATTCCGAAGGAACGCCTTCGCGCCGTGCCTCATGCCACGCTCAGCATCGAAGCCAAGCAGAACCGTCGCTGAGCGGCAGTCCTTCCTTTTATAGCTCATGACATTCAAAAATCCTTTCCTTGTGCGCAGCCTCGCCGCCTGGGCGGTTGCCGTCTTCATTGTGGCAGCTGACCAAGTGGTGAAGTATGTCGTAAAGACGCACTTCTCGCTCTTTGAATCTGTGGAAGTCACCCCTTGGTTCCACATTTCCTTCACCGAAAACACCGGCATGGCGTTCGGCATGCAGTTCATGGCTACCGCCATCCTCGCTGTCTTCCGTGTCGTGGCGATTGCCTACTTCGCCATTGTGCTGCGTCGCATCATTCATTCCCAACTGTCGTGGGGAATCCTCCTCTGCTTCTCCCTCATCATCGCCGGAGCCCTCGGCAACCTCATCGACAATGCTTGCTACGGACTCATCTACACCGAGAGCATTCCGTGGGGCGAGCCCGCCACGCTCACCGCGTGGGGCGAGGGATATGGCAGTTTCCTGTCGGGCAGGGTAGTGGATATGTTCTATTTCCCGTTCTTCACCTGGCCCGAGCAGCTGCCTTGGATTGGCGGACAGACCTTCTTCGGCGCTGTCTTCAACTTGGCGGACGCAGCCATCAGCGTCGGTTTCGTGTGTCTTTTGTTCTATCACAAGACCATTCTCGAACACCACCTCTTCCGCCTGCCGTCATTCCGAAAGGCTGATGCAACCAAGAACTGAATTCCTTTGACCACGCTTTCCGTCTTATCCGCTTTATCTACCGAATCCGTGGTCTAAAATACTTTTTCTCCTTTGAACGCTTCCTTCCCTTCTCTCCGCAAGATGCTTCATGCAGTCTTCTGTATCTTCATCCTTTCTCTCTCGTTGCAGGTGCTTTTCTCCTGCCACTCGGGAAAGGAAGAGAAAGTGTTGTCGGAACGTGTCATGGGAGAAGTTTTGAACGACCTTCAGTGGGCTGACGCCATGGCGCGCGTCAAGGGCGGCGTCTCTGCGGACAGTCTGCGCCTTCGCTATCGCCAGGCGGTGTTTCTCAAACACCACATCAGCGAGGCAGAGTTCCGCCGCTCCATGGAATGGTATGGAGCGCACGCCGACAAACTGCTGGCTGTCTATGAGAACATGGAGGGCGAAAAAACTGATGCCCAAAACTCCGCACGAAAAGGAGTGGATGCACAGAAAGCAGACTCCAATCTGTTGTGGAAAGGTCCCGACGCCATTCTTCTCACCTCCACCGGACAGGCTCACTACAGTTTCGCCTTTGTGCCGCCAGCCAACGACTCCATCGCCGACCGCCTCATCACTTGCAGTTGGATTTCCTCTTGGCACAGTGCCGAGGGACCGCGCCAAGCCACTGTCCATCTCTCCGTTTGGCTCGAAGGAGACTCCGTGATTACCTCGCGTCAGACCATCTACGGCAAGGGCGACGGAAAAATGTTCCTCAACGTGCCGGGTGACAAGAAAATACAGAAAATCACGGGTTTCTGTTATCTCCGCACGGCGCAGTCCGTTCGTCCCCGCCTCCTCTGCATCTCCCGTCTTCGCCTGACGTGTGACTATCGTTCCGCTCGTTCTCTCGCGCCGGAGAACGAAGGCACGCTCGTTCGTCCCGACGGCGCAGACTCCGTGGCGAGTGACCAACGTGTGCCGCGCTCGAAACTTCACCTCATGCGTGACAGCCTCCACGCGGCAGATGCTATGCGAGAGAAAGCACCACATTTCAAATGATTCGCCGGGCGTGAACTGAATTGGAAGTTATACTATTCCAATAATATAGCAACGCAGCAGATTGGCTATTATGACACACCGCCCTGTCCTTCCCTCATGTCATTGTCTTCCTATCCTCCTTCCCATTATCGTCGAGTAGCATATTCCCGCGTTCTTCTCGCGGATGGCTCGGTTCTGCACCGTGAGATTGTCGTGTTCGACCGTCTCACGACTCGTCCCGTTGCCCATTTTCCCTTTGCCGGAATCGAAGAGCCCTTCCTCGAATGGCGCGACGAACCCTTCTTCTTCCCGGGCAAATGATTTTTGGAGAGATTGTGGGTTTCACGCAGAATCCGCAGAATGAAACGGAATATTTAGACCACGGATGAGACGGATACCGCGCCGACCCTTTTGAAACCATGGATTGAACGGAATATTTAGACCACGGATGAAACGGATACCGCGCCGACCCTTTTGACCTCTTTGACCTTTTAAACCCTTTTGACCTTTTAAGACCACGGATTGAAACGGATACCGCGCCGACCCTTTTGACCTCTTTGACCCTTTTGACCTCTTTGACCCTTTTGACCTCTTTAGACCACGGATGAAACGGAGAATGTAGGGTTTGGGCGTGCGTTTCGCTTTTATTACTATATACGTAACAAAAAAGGTGTGCAAAAAACTATGCAAACTATACACTGAACTATACATTGCGCTGAGAATCAATGGTGTGTAGTGTGTATAGTTGGCGCACAAACTATACACAAACTATACA
>JBJEAG010000019.1:0-4444 GCA_051868855.1 Alloprevotella sp.
CAACTTCCGCAACGTTTTGCAAAGCGAGGATGACAGTTTTAGGTGAGACAAAGAGACAAAAAGACAAAGAGTCAAAGAGTCGAAGAGACAAAGAGGAGCAAAAGCGCGGCGCGGGTCGGCAAGGCGCGGCGCTTATGCACCGCGCACGGGGGTTGCTTGCCCGCCGACGGAATCGGCGGGAACGGGAGCTTTTCTTTTTTTGCCCCCTTTTTTGACCCTTTTGACCCTTTTGACCGGAGCGAAGCGACAAATACCCTTTTGACCTCCCCAAACCATGACGGGACGCGGGGCGCTATATATATAAGGAACGCGCGCGTGAGAGGAGAAATGGAAAGAGCGTCAGAACTGCATGTAGATGAAGGGGGAGAGATGACTGCTGCCGAGCTGCTGCACGCACTGCCAAACGAGAAGGGCGCACAGGAGTTTTACCCACCAAGGCAGACGGATGAAACGGGATTTGAGGCGAACGTAGGAGGTGTGGCTGACGAAAATGCACAGCAGACTGCACACACACAATGCCAGCCAGAGGGGACGCGTGGTGACGAACGGAAGAATGACGGTGACGTCGAAGGCGGTGAAGAGTTGCTTCACCATTGCCCACGCGGAGTCTGCATCGGAGGCGCGGAACAACACCCAAGAGCACATCAAAAACACAAAAGTCAGGAGCCACGCACCGCCGCAACACCACAGATTCCTCAGTCTGCTTCCTTTCCTCACATTTTCATCTCTCAGCCCCATGTCCTGCGCCTTGCTCGAGTCCGCAGCGATTCGCCGCGAGAAAAGTTTTTGGACGATGAGACCCACGCCGTGGAGCGTGCCCCAGGCGAGGAACATCCACGACACACCGTGCCAAAATCCTGCCACCCACATGGTCAGCAGACAGTTTAGGCACATCCGAACGCTGCCCCGACGATTTCCGCCGAGCGGGATATAGACATAATCGCGCAGCCAGGAGGAAAGAGAGATGTGCCAGCGATGCCAGAACTCCGTAAGATTTCGGCTACAGTAGGGATTCTCAAAGTTTTCGGGAATTTTCAGCCCCATCATGGCAGCCAAGCCGATGCTGAGGTCACTGTAAGCCGAAAAGTCAAGATAAATCTGAACGGTATAGCCCAGCACCGCCATGAGGTTTTCGAAACCGGAAAAAGCAGCGGGAGCATCGAAGACCCAGTCGTTGAAGACGGCAAGATAGTTCGCCACCGCCTTTTTCACAAGTCCGAGGAGGAGGAGGAAGAGTCCGCCATAAATCCATTCCTTGTCCCACCCCACTCTCTGTTTGAGTTGGGGAATGAGTGCGCCGGCACGGGTGATGGGACCGGCAAGGAGAAGAGGGAAGAAGGTGAGATAGAAGGCATATTCACACAGGTCGGTGCGAAGTCGGAACGTGCCGCGCCAAACGTCCACCGTGTAACTGACCGCCTGCAAGGTGAAGAAACCGATGCCAACGGGTATGCCCCACCCTGCCGCCTCGCCATTCCAAAGCGCAGGGTCAAGACCGCAGAGGGCAGCAAAGGGCGCGGAGCACTTATACCACAGCAAAGGAAACAACTCAAGCCCGATTGCGGCAACGAGCCACAAACGGCGGTGGCGCACGCTGCGGGAGAGGCAACGGGTCAGTGTCCAGGAGATGATGGTGACGATGGGCAGGAGCAGCGCCAACGAAAGCGATGCCTTGTAGGCGAAGAAGAGATTGAACGCCAAGACATACCCCATCATGGCGTAGCGTCGCGTCTCGGAGAGGAATACGTATCCCACATAGAACGCCACGAAACACAGCATGAACATCGGCGCACCCGGCAGCCAGTGTGGGTCACCGCTTTGGAGGATGGCGGCAGAGCCGCTGTCAAAAAGACTAAGAGACAAAGAGACTAAAAGACTAAAAGACAAAAAGGCTAAGAGACTAAGAGACTAAGAGACTAAGAGACTAAAAGACTAAAAGACTAAAAGACAAAGAGACTAAAAGACTAAAAGACAAAGAGACTAAGAGACTAAGAGACAAAGAGACTAAGAGACAGTCAATGAGGATTCATGGAGAGGAAAAGGGTCAAAAGAGTCAGGGTGGCATCAGCAGAACGAGGGTGGCTTTGGTGTCCTTCCCGTTCGGCGGTGTCATTTGGAGCGGGTGGTTGCAGCGCGGGCTTTCCATCCACACCGCAACGGAATCCATCCAGCGGGCGGCGGCTTGGCGCGTGGGGTGTGCACCATCCTTGCGCCGCTCGAGGGTCAGCCGATTGCTCTCAAAGAAGCGGTGGCTGCCCACCCTGCCACGAATGAGACGGTTGATGCCCGTGTCGCGTTTCCAGTTCGGAGGACCTATCCAGCAATAGGGGCGCTCACCGATTTTTTGGAGAATGCGACTCACGTAGGCCTCCTGCTGCCGAAGGTCTTTCAGGAAGAGTTCGTTGCTGCCGAGAGAGAGCACGACGTAGGTCGGACGGAAACGGCGGAGAAAATGCTCCAACGTGTCGGTCTCTGCCCAGAGTTGGGTGGATGAACCGTACCACACGACCGTGCAGAGGTCAAAATGGTTAGCGGCAGCATATTGGCGGAAACGGAAATGCAGTCCCTCCGCCATGGAGTCGCCGAAGAAGAGGATGACATGGTGTGACGTGTCGGGCGCAGCTGCCGTCGGCGCAGCAGTCAGCGTGTCGGGCGTCATCTCAAGCGTCGGGAACCACTGCGTCTGCCGCAACTCGTGTCCGTCAAACGTGAAGGGCGCGCCACAGAACGAATAGGCAAGCGCCAACCCCCAGACAGCCACAAGGAGCAACGACAAACGATATTTGCGACGCATCTTCTTCATCAAGTTTCAGAGGTGCCATGCACTGATTCAGGTTTCAGGTTTCAAGTTGGAAACCATTCACTCTGCAAATATGAGACTTTTATACGTGGCAAAAATAGGAAATTCTTGCTGTAATGAAAAAAATAGAGAATCAACTCTAAACAGGTAGAACATAAATGCACCCTTTTTTGTAAGTTTGCAAGGTCGAAGAAATGCACCAAAGCGAGCGACCTTTGTTCCTTATGTCCACAGCCCTCCCACAAAGGCTGACGAGGCGGTCACCATTCCGTTCTTTCTTCACAACTTGCGACAGTTTTCAAATTGTCTCACCCGGCAACAGGTTTGAGTCCGACAGCATGAGCCTCCTCAAAAACTCACGCCCGACAGCCTCAACCTTTGCCACACAAAGAACGGAACACCATGACACACTCCATGCCCTCCCTGCCCTACGGACAGAATGAACTCGCACCCGCCATGAGCGGCGAAACCATCTATTTCCACTACGGAAAGCATCTTCAGACCTATCTGGAAAACGTGAACCGCCTCAAAAAGGACTCGCCCTTTGCGGAACTCACGCTGAAGGAATTGATTCTGAATGCCGACGGCGCACTGCTGAACAATGCGGCGCAAGCCTACAACCACATCCTCTTCTTCAAGAACCTCGCGCCGCACCCCCAACCCATGCCCTACATGCTGCAGCAAGCCATCCGCTTCAGTTTCGGCACGGAAAAGGCGTTCCGCGAAGAATTCACGAAAGCGGCGCTGAATCTCTTCGGCTCGGGATGGGTTTGGCTCGCCGCCGACCAAAGCAACCGACTCCACATCCTCGCGCTCAGCAACGCCGGCAACCCCTACACCCACGACATGACGCCGCTGCTCGCACTGGATGTTTGGGAACACGCCTACTACATCGACTATCGCAACCGCCGCGCAGACTACGTGGAAAACTTCTGGCGCATTGTCGATTGGGAAAGCGTCGAGCACCGACTGACGAAAGAAGACGTTGTCCTCTTTTGGTGACACAAACTCGCTCTACACCTATATTTATCCACATAATTTATTCACCCGAAAGACCGCACCCATCGGGCAGCCGACGAGAAGGTCTTTCACAACACAAAAAGAATCATGAAGAAATACGTATGCGTCCCCTGTCAGTGGGTCTATGACCCCGAAGTAGGCGATCCCGATGGCGGCATCGCTCCCGGCACTGCTTTTGAAGACATTCCCGAAGATTGGGTTTGCCCCATCTGCGGCGCAGGCAAAGATGCTTTTGAAGTGGTGGAAGACTAAGTCTCCGCCAGCTTATAGTACAACCTCCGATGAATCCGTTTCGTCGGAGGTTGCTTCCGTTTTAGACGTTTGAACACGAATCCCACGAATTGCTCAAATTTTTGTCTCACGCAGAATCCGCAGAATTGGAAGGAATAAAATGAATTTGAACACGAATTTTCATGAATTGTTCACGAATTGTTTCATGAATTTATTTTTGAGACCACGGATTGAACGGATGAAATGGATTTGCACGGATTCCGCGCCGACCCTTTTGACCTTTTTGACTCTTAGGCTCTTTGTCTTTTTGACCGGAGCGAAGCGACTCCGTCTCTTAGCCTGCATTATTCACACTGTTCCGTCACGAAAGGTCTAAATGGCAGTGCATCAGCG
>JBJEAG010000020.1:0-4411 GCA_051868855.1 Alloprevotella sp.
CGACGCCGAGAGCCACACCATCACGGATTGGAAGATTGAGGAGTGACTCCAATGCACAAGCCTCTCCCTTAAAGTCAAAGTGTAAAGTCATCGCGTAGAGCCGCAACATTACCTCGCACGAAAAATATCTGCGCCACGATTTCTTCAAATGCGGAAATCGTGGCGCAGAAATATTTATCATTTTCGGAAGCATTCAGGAAAATGCCAAGTTCTCACCTACCGAGAGGCGAGTTGCGCAGCAAATTTGTCACAACCGTTTACCGAACTGCAATGATTTGAGAATGGACTCTCAAAGGAGACACGTCCTAAATCAGACAAAGGGGAAGTGAAGAGAAAGCACGAAAAAGGAGGTTCTTTTTCTAAAATTTGCTCTCGCCAAACGTCATTTCGCTTCCTTCACCGTCAGTTCAAACGAGGCGGCGGTGGCGCTGAACTCAGGCGAGAAGACACCGGAGAGGGTGGCGATGCCGGAGGAATAGGTGCCACAGCGGTCGGCGAAGAGTTCTTCGGTGAAGACGTGTTCGCCCTTGGGCAGCGAGGAGATGAAATAGCGGGTGGAAGCATCCCGCACGGCGCGGTAGGTGTCGAGTTCGCCTTCCCAAACGTGACCGGAGAGCGAGCGCACCGGTTGCAAGCAGGCGGGACGCGCACTTTCCAGACTGACGAAATCAAAGTCGCGGGCGGCTTTCAAGACATAGACCACACGGAGTCTGTCGCCCACCCTCACTTCTGTACCGCCGAGGGGCAGCCACTGACCGTCGCGCTTCACCTCCACTCGGCGCGAAATGGACAGTTCTTTTCCGCTGTTTTTAACCTGAGCGTCGGGAACGACGGCAGAAACGGTCACTGCAGCGTAGGAGACACCCGGCGTGCGCTTGTCGAGTCGGAGTTCCGATGCCTCGCAGGCAACGTCTTCGGTGAACGTCTGTTCAAAGTGTCCCATGCTGCTCGGCGTGTCGGTCTGCGAGGGAGCATTGACGGCGAGAATCTTCTTGCCGTGCGACAAGGTGAAGAGAAGCGGCGTGCCGACAGATTCGGGTATATATATATGGTATGCGGAATTTGCAGAGGGTGTCTCCCCATTGGTCGGAGCGGCGAGGAGGGCAAAGATGGCATCGGCGGTAGCTGCGGAAGTTACCCACATCTGCGTGCGTTTTGCCTGCAAGAGCCAGCGGCGCATCTCTTCCGTTTCCTTTTCATAGCCCAATCTTTGCAGGGCTCCGATGGCGGCGCACTGAGTCGGAATGCGATAGGAAGCCGCCGTAGCCTCTGCCCGCGAAGTGTCGAAATAGCGTCCCATCTCGGCACTGCTCACGGTGTATTCCAGCAGACTCTTCCCGAGTTCGGCGGCATCGTTTTTCTTACCTGCGTTTTGCAACACACTGACCATCCATGCTTTCTCGAGCATCGGGAACGACGAAGCACGGTTTGCCAGTTTCTCCACATATTTCCGCTCGTAGTTATCATACCTCACTCCCATCAAAGCGCGGGCGTAGAGATAGCGCAATGCCACTTCTTCGGAAATGAACGGATAGACTCTTCTGCCGTCATTTCTCTGACTTGTTACCAAGAGTTTGTGAAGATAAGCCATTCCGCGGCGGAGCAGTTCGTCGCCTTTGTTTTGTGCGGTCAACGCCTTGACGCGGGAGAGGAGGAGGACAATTTCTGAGGTGATATGGGGGGAAGACTTCATGCCCGGAAACCAGCCGAAGCCTCCGTCGGGTCTCTGCAAATCGCTGAGTTTGGCAAGCGAGGTAGCGAGGCGGGCATCGGTCAGCGGAGCATTGAAAAGGTTCTTGAGTCCGCGAGTCTGGGCTGCGGCGCGTTCTGCTTCTGTCAGCCAGGGGGTGAGGTCGCTGAATCCTTCGGTGCGGAGTTTTGCCCAGACTTCAACCTCTTCGTTCTTGACGGTCACCATCTCTTCGATGGCGGGACAGCGCTGCAGGGTTTCGAGTCCCAAAGCGAGGGCATAGTATCGGGTCGCCCACTCCACCGCACTTTGACTTTGCTCCGTTTCGGTGAGCGAGGGCAGCGCGGCAACGGCAGCCCACACGGGATGGGTGGTGAGTTCGACGGTGAGGGAGCGGTGGCGTGCACCGGGTGCCGTCAGCAGGGTGTCAATTCTGAGCGTTGTCACACCCTCTTTGTCCAGCGTCAGCGGAAGGCTGCGTTCAACGCGCACTTCATTGGTCAGAACGGGAAGCAGATGTTCCTCGCCGTCGCTGAAATTCTTAGCTTCGCCCATGACGCGGCAGCAAACGACGTCCGCCGTCAAGTCGGCAGGCAATGAGAATTGGAGAACTGCCGTGCGCCCCGCTTCCACCGTCACGTCTTGGCGACTCTCGCCCAAACGGTTTCCGGTGGCGGCATCGGTCAGGAGGAAGGTGACGCCGGGTTGCAACGAGCGTTCCGAGAGGTTAGTGACTCTGACGGACACGCTGCAGCGGTCGCCCTTGCGAATGAAACGGGGCAGCGAGGGTTCCACCATGAACTCTTTCCGCGCCACCACCGTGGTGTCAAGTTTGCCGTAGTCCATGGCTGACGTGAAGGCGAGGGCGGAGACGTTCCAGGAGGTGACGGATTCGGGCAGAGTGAAGCAGACGAGTGCTTCTCCCTTTTCGTTGGTGCGCAAGGCGGGCAGGAAGAAGGCGGTCTCCGCGAAGTCTGTTCTCAAGGCGATGGCAGAGGCGGCAACTTTGGCGTTGGCGGGAGCGGCAACTTTGGCGGATACGTCTGCGACGGCATCTTCTTCCATGCGGTCGGGGACTTCCCGATAGGCGGACGCATAAGCGGCAGTTTCGAGTTTTGCCCCGGCAACCGAATTGCTAACCGCCACGCTGCGCAACACTGCACCGTCAAAGCTGCGGAAAGGGTATCTGCTTCTTGCGCGATAATACGCAAACAGACTGCTGTCCCACTTGGTGAAGTTGAGGAAGGGTTCGATGAAGTCACGGGAATGTTTTTCGGCGTAGATGGTGCGTGCTCCGGCATAGAGCCAAGGCTGGTCGGTCCAGTTTCCGAAGGGCAGACGACGTCCGAAGTGCAGATGGTTCAACTCCCACGGTGCGCGAGCGAGCTGTTCCAACGAGGCATCGGTCATGCGCGCCATGACAGCTGCGCCGGGGACTGTTCCGTTTGCATTCTCCAGCCGGAGCACCCATTCTTCCTGACTGCCGGGCGTGAGACGGGAGCGGAAGGTGGACCAGCGCAGGTGCAACTGCTTGTCGGGCGCGGGGCGGGGAATCTCGACGGTTTGCGTGTGGAGGGTGTCGTTACGGAGCAGCGCGAAGATGGCTTTCGCTCCCTCGCCATATTCTTCCTTCCAAGGGAATCGGAAATGAAGGAGACTGTCGTTCAGTGCAATCAGACGGTGCTCTTTGACTTCGTCGCCGACGAGGAAGTCGAAGAAGAGACAGGCGTCGCGTTCGGGCGAGCCGACCCAGACTTCCTTGCCGTCGGTGATGTCTTTTTTGTGGAAGAACAGGGGACGGCGGCGGTCAGCGGGGCTCACGTCGTTCTCGCCGAAGATGCAGAAGGTGGCGGTGTCGCAGAGGAGTCCGTCGTCGGTGCGGACAATGAACCAATAGCGGTCGGAAAGCAGTCTCTGCCAGCCTTCGGTTGAGAAGGCTTCGCCGGTGGTGAAGCGTTCTTCAATGATTTTGTTTTCGGAACCCTCGGGTTGGATGACGTAGGTGGCAGCCGTCGCACGTCCCGTCCCGGAAGCGTTCCGGCAGCTGACGGTCAGCGGTCGCAGTTCGGAGCGACAGAGTTGGGACGGGATTTGGAAGTCGAGTCGCTCGGCATTGGGATTCACGGGCAGGGAGCAGGAACCTTGCACGGTTTCGCCGGATTCGGCGGTGACGGTGTAGTGGATGCTCCAGGTTTCTCTTTCGGAGTAGGGATTGCGGAGGCTTGTCTCGCCCTTCTTTGTTGCCACGGGAATGACGAAACCGCCTTGCTCGTCGGTGCGGGTCTCGCCGCGCTGCACGTCAGTCGTTGCGTTGCCGCGCCACCAGCCGATGCGACGAATTTCATACTGCACACGGGCTTCGAGGAGGGGGACGCCGGTGAAGGTGCGAGCCTCGCCGCGGATGCTGACGGTGTCGCCGGGCTGATAGGTCTCAGCGACGGGACGCGTGGTGACGGTGAAGATGGGGCGTTTGTAGTCTTCGACTCTGAGGCGCAGCGTCTGCGAGATGTCGGCGCAGCGGGCTTCGACGGTGATGACACCGGGCAGTGTCTCGGCGGGAAGCAGGAAGGTTCCGGCAAAGGCACCGAGCGAGTCGGAGCGAACGGAGAGGGAATCGACGGCTTTGCGATTCGCGTCGAGCAGACGGAGGCTGATGGGTCGGCTGCCCTCCACGCGGAATTGGTCCTCGGTGCGGCTGAAGAGGACGCCGCTGACGCAGAC
>JBJEAG010000021.1:0-4395 GCA_051868855.1 Alloprevotella sp.
GTGTCTTCCAAACTCTGAGGACTGAAACCGAATCCCATGGAGACGAGAATGTTCACAACGTCGTTCAGTCCTGCAACCCAATCGTCTCCCTGCAGTCTCGCTGCGGCAATCTGCATGTCTTCGACAATGGGATAGTCTTTCTTAAGTCGGTCGAAGGCGGGAATCTCGCCTTGGTTGATGAGGCTGTGGAGAACGTAACTGATGACGTCGCCACCCAACAAACCTTCTATCGGACCAAACATGGCGTGTTTCAAAGCGTCCATGAACATTTCTTCCTTCTCGTCATCATCGTCGCCGAGGAACAGGTAGGGCATCACGGAGGACAAGTTCCACACAAAAGGCAAAATGAAACCGAATACGGACACCCTGCCGAGGTCTCTGTGAATGGAATGGTTGTAGTCCCTGCGGGCGATTGCTTCGGCGTGTGCTTCGTCAAAACCTTCCTCACGCATGAGTTTCTTCTTCGTGAACTCAATGCTCTCTTCTTTGTAGCCGGGACGCATCTTGTTGAGAAGGGAGCGAGTGGCTTCAAACACTTGACGGGTGTAGGAGAACGGAGAGTTGCGGAACATGGTGAACACCGTGCCGAAGAATCCTTTGCTCTGCTGAATCGGGGAGATGTAGGCTGCCTCTCCGGACTGCTGGCTGAGGTTGAAGGATTGGGTGGCGTCCATCTTTGCCTTCTCCTCGGCGCGTTCCTCGCTGTAACCTTGCCTCAAATAGCGTCTCTTCTTGGTCTCATAGACGCTTCGCGCACCAATGGCGACCGTCACGCAATCCACAAAGGCATTGGGCGACATGCCGTAGCGAGTTGCCATCTGCAAGGTCTTGCTGCGCCAACGCTGCCAATCCATGTCGGTCTGCAACAAACGGGGGTCGCCTGCCATGCGGCTGTTCCAACGCTTGTCGAAGTTGGGAAGGTTCTCCATGCACCAATCCCAAGAGCCTTTCGGATTCAACAAGTTCTTGTGAAGAGTGACGACGTCCGCATCTACCCAGAAGGCGGGCAAAGAGGTCAATTGCTTTATTGCCGTGAACACGCGGAACGCAATCTTGGCGGTCGTGCCGCCGCGTGCCAACTTGTTCATGAACTTGTCAATGTTGCTCTCCTTGTCGCGATAGACGCCGGACACCAAACGACAGGTGTCGAAAAAACTCCGCCACAACTTGTCGCCGCTGCCGTATATGGTGCGCATGTTCTTCACGCGATTCTTGAACTTGTTGTAGGACAACAGCGTGCTGAGGTCGCGGTTGAACTCGGCGTAGGCTGACCACTTTTCCATCTCTTGGACGTTGCCAAGCAGAAGGTCGAAAGCGTTGGCGTGCATCAAATCGAGCGGCTTGCTGTTCCTGCGGCGCTTGATGATGGCGCCTGTGATGATGGAGGGATTGGGCTCGCCTTCCACGTCCTTCGCCATATCCACCTCTTGGTTGAGGGCGTTGCCGAGAATCTTCAGAGGGAAGTAGTTGTCAATAGTCGGCATCGGCGCACCGAACATGCGCTCGTAGGTGGCATTATACTTCTCTCTGAGACTCGGAAGGAACTCTCCTTGAATCCAATCCGCAAGTTCAATGTATTCGGGAGAGAGTTCATCGGTCAGTTCTTCCACAACGTCTTCCGTGATGCCCATCTTCCTCAGTTTCATGCGTCCGTCGCTCATCTTGTTAACCATGTAGATGTAGAGAACTTGGGCATGGATGAGGGTGTGGGAAACCATCTCGCCGCCGTCCATGAACGCCACTTCAATCGTGCCGAACTTGGAATCCAACTGGAAGAGGTCGCTGAATTTCTTCTTTCCAAAAATCTCCTTGACCTTTTCGTCCAACATCTTCTTGGCTGCCTTCACGCCTTTGTACTCCTCGTCGCAAGCATTCTGCCACTTGTTCAAGAAGTGGGTCTTCAAATAACCGTTACCGTTGGCGTCCTTCTGACCGAACAGCGTCATGTACTGTTCAAACGAAACGAGCGGATGGGTGATGACATTGAAGAAATTTGAGATTTTGCTCTTCAACTCACCGTCGTTACCGTGTTCTCTTGCCGGCTTGCCCTGCAGGTCTGAGTTGGCATAGTGATGAATCTGCTGCACGCGCGCCTTCTCCTTCTCGCGCCACTCTTTGGCGCGACCTGCGCTGTCGTTCAGAATTCCTGCCATGTCGGAAATGAGTTGGCGGTAGGCTTCGGCACGCTCCAATCTCGTGTCGGTCATGCTGTCCTTGGTCTCCTCCACATATTCCTTGTACGCCTCATCGGTCATCAATCCTGCATCGTGGTCTTCTTTCGCCTTCTTCAGTTGTTTCCGAAGGTCGTTTTCCTCGGCTTGGCTGCCGAGAATGTCCTCCACATAGCGCTGTGCAATCTTGAGTCCGAGCATTTCGATGGCGGCTTCTTCTGCGATGGCTTGGTTGTCGCTTCCCATGCGGTCTTCGGCGTCGGCAATGGAGGTTTGGATGTTCTCCAACGGGAGGCTGATGGCGCGTTTCACCACCTGCGCAATCTTCTGTCCTTGAAGGTCAAGCCGTCCTTGCACCTCCACACCCTTGGCATTGACCTTTCCGCCTTTGACGTTCAGCATGCGATGGAACATGTTGGAGGACATTCTGAGTTGATTGTCGGTCATGATTTTCAAAAGCGAATCCACCTCCTTCGTGATGTCACCCTTCCCGACGGCGTTCTGAATCGTGCTGAGAATGCGCTTCACCTCAAACGTGCTGAGATTGTCCAACATTCTCTTCTCCATCATCTCCTTGGCGAGTTTGACAACCACATCAACGGTCTTCATGTCGTAAGCCTTCTGCGCACTCATCGCACTGCGAATGCCACGCAGCGCAGTGGTGGTGGCTGACGAATTGCGGTTCTTCTCGTTCAGCGCCTCCTTCACGTCATTCTTGACGGCAGCGACAGCCTCGTCCTTCTCCTCGGCGGCGGCGAAAGCCTCGCTCCGACCTCGGTCGCGCAGGTTCTCCACCTCGCCCTTGAATGTCGTATCGGTTGTCTCGGTTTTTGACTCTTCCTCTCTTTGACTCTTTGACTCTTCCTCTCTTTGTCTCTTTGACTCTTCGACTCTTTGACTCTTTGACTCTTTGTCTCTTTGTCTCTTAGTCTCTTTGTCTCTTTGACTCTTTGACTCTTTGTCTCTTTGACCGGAGCGAAGCGACTCCGAATCTTGACCATTGACCCTAAAC
The DNA here is from genome assembly GCA_051868855.1 of Alloprevotella sp. Classification (GTDB taxonomy): domain Bacteria; phylum Bacteroidota; class Bacteroidia; order Bacteroidales; family Bacteroidaceae; genus Alloprevotella. The sequence continues at coordinate 3,184 of JBJEAG010000021.1, forward strand.
AGCGTGTCTCCGTTCTCAGCAACAATTTTTTGTTCGGTAGTTTGTTCAAACTCTCCCACCTTCAACTTGTGCTGCATGGCAATGTCCTTGGCTTGGTTGAACACACCTTCATACGCGCCGCCCTCCTCCAAGTTCTTGTAACTGCGCCACAGAATGTACTGCAGTTCGTTGTCGGTGAGCGTCGTCCGGTCGAGCGCGTCGATGCCGAGGCGGTGGAGCATGTCAATGAACCACGTCTTCACCTTGGCGAGCCATGAGGCGGGGTGAGCGTCCGTCTCAAAGTCGGTCATCTCCGCCAAAGTGGCGAGATACTCTTCCGTGGCGGTGCGAAGGTCAAGTCCGTGCTTCTCTGCCAAATATCGGACGGACTCTCGAATCTCCTCCTCCGAGTTCTCATAGACCTTGTCCAAGAACGCGTTGAACTGCTCGCCGAAGAGTCGGCGGAGTCCGTAGTGGGCAACCGCCTCGTGGAGCAGGGTCTTGACGGCATCGGCGGCGGTGGCGTGGTTCGGAATGACAATGGTAATCTTTCCCGTGGTCTTCGAGAAGAAACCCTTGGCATTCTTCTTCTTGCCTTCCAAACGGCTTGCATCGGTGACGATTTCCACGTTCTTCAGTCCGAGTTTTTCAGCCAGCGCTCTGACAGCGTTCTCCATTCTCGCGCGTTCCCGTTCGGCAAAAGCCTTCCGACTCTTCTTCGAGCCGCGCAACGCTCCGAGCATCTTCGCCACGGGGTCGTTCGCCCAAGCCACATAGTCGTCGCTCACCGCGCCTTCGCCTTCACGATAGCCGTTGAGGTTCTTTTCGTTGAGTGCTTCCACCTCGGCGTCGGTCACTGCGCCTTCTTGACGCTGCTGCGGCGTTCTGCCTGCTGCCTCCACTATGGCGTCCACCTCGCTCGGTTTCAGCACACGCTTCACTCGCATGGCTCCCGTGATGACCCACGGGTCTGTCTCCGGATTGGGGTTCGTGCGGTAGGTGTAAGAGCCGTTCTCCGGCACGCGCGGAAGTCCGGCGTAGGCGTGACGGAACTTACCGCCTTCGGTCATGCCGTGACTCATTGCCTCGTCTTGGTAGTCCACATCGGCGGCATATTCCACCTCTGCCCACACAAAGTTTCTTGGGAACAGCGTCTTCTCTCCCGTCTCCGGGTTGAGGCGGTTGAACTGAATGGCGTAGGGGATTGTTCCCAAGTGCCAGCCGGGACGGTAG
>JBJEAG010000022.1:0-4391 GCA_051868855.1 Alloprevotella sp.
CGGGAGTGAGTTCGCGCAGACGTTCGAGATAGGGCAGCGCCTTTTCGTAGTAGCTCTTGACGGTGGCGAGTTCCTGGTCGTAGATGGCTTTCTCTTTGGCGTAAGCCTTCTCCACTTCTGCGCCGCGACCACGAGCGGTGATTTGGCGGTTCGTGCCGATATACTTGAACTTCTTGTCGTAAATCTGATTCAGAATGTCATTGACATAGCTCATTGCCATCGGACGGAGCACTTCCTTGGCGTCGGGATTGATTTCGAGAGCCTTGGTGAAACTTTCGCGAGCGGCGGCATAGTCTTTCTTGACGTCGAGTTCAATGTAGCCTTTGATGTACCAGGTGGAAACTTTGCCGGGCTGTTCCTGCACCATCTTCTCGATGAGTTGGTTTGCCTCGTCAATCTTTTGCGTTTCCATGTAGTACTGCACGAGTTGGGAGTAGAAGTTGGAGTTTCCGGTGCGTTCAGCGGCTTCGACGAGTGTCTGTGCCCACTTCACGGAGTCCTTCTTTTCGCCGTAGCAGTCACGCAGCACGATGTAGAGGTTCTGCACGTCGATGGTGTCCTTCAAAGCCTCCTGAGCATTTTCGATGGCTTTGTCCCAGTTCTTCAGGACGTAGTTCTGGAGAGCGAGGTTATAGCGTGCGAGGGAGTAGATTTTTGCCTGCTTGGCATAGATGGAGTCGGCGTCTTCCTTCGTGAAGATTGTGGTGGAACGGGGAAGATCGACGAACTTCTGGAAGTAATCGACACTGCCCTGCTTGTTGCCCATGCCGTCCATGAACACGCCGCAGTTGTAGTAGAGCGTCAAGACACCGCGGAGTCCCATTTCGTTGAGGTTGCTGATGTTCTTGTTCTCCTTCACCTTACCTTTGGCGTTGGGCTTCACGTTGTTCTCCTGCGATTTGTTGTAGCATTCAATCACGTTGTCCACGCGCTGGCAGAATTGGAGGGTGTCAAAGGGAATGCCCTGCTGCGCTTTGTTCAGTTCGTCCTGGAGGAGTTTGAACTGAAGTTGAGAGTTTTGGAAATAGAGCAGCGCGAGTTTTTCGGGCTTGCCTTCCGTTTCGTTTTTGGCGATGTCTTCTTTGAGGATTCTTTCGGCTTCGGCATAGTTTGCCATTGCCTGTTCGTAGGTTTCGGAACTGCGCTGTGCTTTGAGCGCGTCAGCCTTCTTGATTAAGTCGTAGGCTTTCCAGCTGCCCGGTTCGACGGCGGCTCCCTGTGCCCAAGCGGCACCGGCAACGCAGAAGAAAAGACAGATGTTCAAAAATAACTTCTTCATGGTTGTTTTGTTGTTGATGAGGTTTTTCTTAATACATTATATATATAAGGAGTGCGGATTCCGGAAATCACAGGGAGTCCGTGAAATCCGGAGTCCGGAGGGGATTTATGCCTCGGTTTCCTCGGGCGTCTCCTGAGTCTGCACTTCGGGAGCGTTTCCTTCTGCGGGAGTTTCGTCGGTGGGTTCAGCACCTTCTTCCAACTCCTCTTCCTGTTCGGTCTGCACCTTGCAAACGCTGGAGATGACGTCGCCGCGCTTTTCGAGGTTAATCAGACGAACGCCCTGAGTGGCGCGACCTTGCACGCGCACTTCTTTGAGACGGAGGCGGATGGTGATGCCGCTCTTGTTGATAATCATGAGGTCATCGTCTTCGGTGACGCTCTTGATGGCAACGACCTTGCCGGTCTTGTCGGTCACGTCGAGTGTCTTGACGCCCTTACCGCCGCGGTTCGTCACACGATAGTCGGCGACGGCGGTGCGCTTACCGTAGCCGTTCTCGCTGACAACGAGCACGGTTTCGCGTTCCGGGTCGTTCACGCAAATCATGCCGACCACTTCATCTTGTCCGTCTTCGTCGATGCGGAAGCCGCGAACGCCGGTGGCGGTGCGACCCATGGCGCGGACGGTGTTCTCGTTGAAGCGGATGGCACGACCGTTGCGGTTGGCAATGACAATCTCGTCTTCGCCGTTGGTCAGCACGACGCTCACGACTCTGTCGTCTTCGCGGATGTTAATGGCGTTCACGCCGTTGGCGCGGGGACGGGAGTAGTCTTCGAGACAGGTTTTCTTGATGATGCCCTGCTTCGTGCAGAAGGTAACGTAGTGCGTACGACAGAACTCGGCATCGTTGAGTTTCTTGATGTGGAGACAAGCGTTGACGGAGTCATCCGGGTCGATGTTGAGCATGTTCTGGATGGCACGTCCCTTGGAGTTCTTGGCACCTTCTGGAATCTCATAGACTTTCAGCCAGAAGCAGCGCCCCTTGGCGGTGAAGAACAACATGGTGTTGTGCATCGTGGCGGGATAGATGCTTTCGATGAAGTCGGCGTCGCGTGTGCTGCCGCCCTTGGAGCCTACGCCGCCGCGAGACTGCGCACGGAAGTCTGCGAGCGGAGTGCGTTTGATATATCCCAGATGAGAAAGCGTGATGACCACTTCGTCGTCGGCATAGAAGTCTTCGGGGTTGAACTCGTCGCTCGAGAGACAGATTTCGGAGCGGCGGGCATCGCCGAACTTCTCTTTCACCTCGATGAGTTCGTTCTTCATCACTTCGTGGCAGAGGTTCTCGTCGCTGAGAATCTGCTGGTAGTAGGCAATCTTTCTCTCCAGCTCCTCATATTCGGCATGGAGTTTCTCCTGCTGAATGTTGGTGAGTTGTGCGAGACGCATATCGACAATGGCTTTTGCCTGCAATTCATCCAGCGAGAAGCGGTTCATCAAACCTTCAATCGCAGCCTGAGGATTCTTGGAGGAGCGAATGATGTGGACCACCTCGTCGATGTTGTCGGAAGCAATGATGAGACCTTCGAGAATGTGGGCTCTTTCCTGTGCCTTGCGCAGGTCGAACTTGGTGCGGCGAATCACCACGTCGTGGCGATGGTCCACGAAGTGCTTGATGCAGTCCTTCAAAGTGAGGAGTTTCGGACGTCCGTGCACCAGGGCGATGCAGTTGACGGCGAAGGAGGTCTGAAGCGCGGTCATCTTGAAGAGTTTGTTCAAGACAACGTTGGCATTGGCGTCGCGTTTCACGTCAATGACAATGCGCATGCCTTCGCGGTCGCTCTCGTCGTTGATGTTGCTGATGCCTTCGATGCGGCGGTCATTGACGAGTTCTGCAATATATTTAATGAGTTCAGCCTTATTGACGCCGTAGGGAATTTCGGTAACGACGATGGTGTCGTGTTGTGCGCCGGATTCAATTTCTGTTTTGGCGCGCATGACTACGCGACCGCGTCCGGTTTCGTAGGCACTCTTGACGCCTTGCATGCCCATGATGTAGCCTCCGGTCGGGAAGTCGGGTGCTTTGACATAATGCATCAACTCTTCGACGGTGAGATCGGGGTTGTCGATGAAGGCGACGCAGCCGTCGATGACTTCTCCGAGGTTATGGGTCGGCACGTTGGTCGCCATGCCGACGGCAATGCCGCTCGCACCATTGACGAGGAAGTTGGGGATGCGGGTCGGCATGACGGTGGGTTCGTCGAGCGTGTTGTCGAAGTTGCGGTCCATGTCCACCGTTTCTTTGTCGATGTCCTGCATCATGGCTTCGCCGACTGCGGAGAGACGGGCTTCAGTGTAACGCATGGCGGCTGCGGAGTCGCCGTCCATGGAGCCAAAGTTTCCCTGTCCGTCCACGAGGGGATAGCGCATGTTCCAGTCCTGCGCCATGCGAACGAGGGCGCCATAGACTGAACTGTCGCCGTGGGGGTGATACTTACCCAAGACGTCACCGACAATACGCGCACTTTTTCTCGTGGGTTTGTCGTGAGTGATGCCGAGTCCCATCATGCCGAAGAGGATTCTTCGATGCACGGGCTTGAAGCCGTCGCGCACGTCAGGCAGCGCACGGGCCACAATGACCGACATGGAGTAGTCAATATAAGAGGACTTCATCTCTTCCTCTATGTTGACTTTAATGATTCTGTCGTCGAGTATCATTTATTTAAGGAGTAATATAAAGGGTTATGAGAGACACCGCACGGATGCCCTCCGGTTGAAAATTCGGAGCAAAATTAATCAATTAATTTTTTAGGCGCTCCCGAAACCCTTGGAAAGCTCACGAAAAAAGTACTTTTTCACACTCAAAATGCCCGAAAAGGGCAAAATAAGCCTCTCTAAGCGACTTTACCCCTTTCTTCCGAGGTTTCAAATTTCCTGTCGGATACAACGGCGCGAACGTTTCTGAAGCAAATTTCAAGGCGCAATTCTTTCGCCGCTTAAGCACAAAACTATATGATTCCCCTCACGAACTATATGTTTCCCTCACGCAGAATGCAAAGTTCTTTTAAGCATACGAATCACACGTATTAGGCGAATCAAGCGAATGTCTTGTTTTTGAAGTCTCCCAAAGCGTGGGAGGTTTGCTCCCAAAGCGTGGGAGGTTTGTTCCCAA
>JBJEAG010000023.1:0-6856 GCA_051868855.1 Alloprevotella sp.
AAAAAAGAATTTGCTTTACCTGCCTACCATAAATACTATAAATATTTTAATGAAAGTGATTTCTTGTCAGACAGAATTCTAAAAGTTCATGGTGATAATCTTGACCATTATGGTTATTATGATCTCTATGAGAAAAAAGAAATAGTACCACCTTGCTATAAAGATATCCAAAAAACAGTAAACTCTAGATACATGTGGGTAAGCAAGACGAAAAAGATTAATACTTCTGCAAGTAATCCGGCATCTCTTTATGACACCACTTTGCAGCGAGAAATTGACTTGTCATCATACTCAATGGTCGAGTTCATTAAAGGGAAGAATATGTTACAAATAAAGAAAAACGGACTTTGGGGGGTATTTGACTTGGTCAAAAACGCTGAAATTATCCCTGCTAAATATGAACAAATAAAATTAGTTTCTGGAACAACATACATGCAATGTGAGTTGAATAATGCCTATGCAATTTATGACATATCTGGTAAAGAAATGATACCTGCATCACGTCGCTATACTAGTATAGTTTATCAACCATCGCGTAACAGGTTCTCATATAGAATGAATGGGTATTATGGTGAATGTGACAAATACGGACGAGAACTAACTCGCGTGAAAGAACCGACTCTGTCGCAAAAAACCAATTCAAACAAACCATCTTCTGTGAAAATTACGCAAAAAAACTCTACTACAAAGTCCGGCTTATTATACTCTGGAACCATTTATCAAAGTATACAAGGATATAATGAAACTACAGGACAGTACGTTGGAAGTGGTCCAGATGCTGAATTTGGAGTAGAAATCTATAATGATTATATTATTGTAGGTTCTAGTAGATATGATTATACACGTAATACCGATAATGGCAGCGAAAGAGTATATGAAGGGACGGACTTTCTGCGTAATAAATGCTATTACTATGTCAATCCCAAAACTTTCGCGATGAGAATGGTTAAGGTGTATGGTAATCCATACATGGGAAGAAATGAGTATGTCTCTTATCAAATATCCAATGGTACAACAACTTTTCAACATAATAATCCGGCATATAACAACTCCGGCAACAATAATTATGGGAACTCCGGTGGATATAATAATTCAAATGATAATGATAACAATAAAAATAACAGACAGCGTCGCGAATGTTCGCTATGCCATGGAAAAGGGCGCATAGTGCGGGATAGCCCGGTTCCGACTTACGGCAATGACAGTCGCGTAAGATGTAATGAGTGTGGCGGTTATTTTATGAGAAGTACCGGACACAGTCACGTAACGTGTACACTATGCCACGGACGCGGATATCTCGAATAATGATTAGGCCATGTTCTACCACATCCTCATTGACCGCTTTGTCCCTGCCCAATCCTCAAAGAAAGGGCGGGGATATAAGGGCGGTAGCCTGAAAGGCATCATCAGTCAACTCGACACGCTGCAAGCCATGGGTGTGACGGGTTTGCTGCTGACGCCTTTTGTCAAAGGCAAAGCCTACCACGGCTATCACACTTTGGACTTCACAACGGTCAATCCACATTTTGGCTCGTGGCACACCGTGGATGAACTGATTAATGAAGTCCATCGGCGCGGCATGACCATCATTGCCGACTTCGTTGCCAACCATTGCCACCGAAACAGTGTCATTTTCCAGAAACACCCGGAATGGTTCAAACAGAACAAGGAGGGCAAATTCTGCGGATTTAACGGCATTGACTATCTGCCGGAGTTTGATTTGGACAAAACAGAAGCACGTCAATTCATGACCGAACAAGCTCTCCTGCTCTGCCGACACGGTTTCGACGGGTTGCGATTGGACTACGCCAAAGGACCGAGCATTGACTTCTGGCGGCATTTTCGCAGATGCATCAAAAAGGCATTCCCCAACGTGCAACTCATTGGCGAGGTTTGGGGACGTCCCGCAGGAAAAAGACTGCCATCAGAATTGGCAAAACTTCTCCGCAGCAAAACAATGACTGAAAAAGAAGTGTGGCAAAAACGCTATGCTGAAATGTTTGACGGGGTTCTTGACTTTGCGTTTCAGGAACTACTCGCACAAACAGCGCGCCGAGGCGAACGAATCGCAGGGAATGCTGCTTTGAAAGAAGCCGTCGCACTGCACTTTACTCACTATGCTGACTGCCCGAACTTTCAACTCTACCTATTTCTGGACAATCACGACACAAATCGTTTTCTCCATGAATGCCAAGGCGACCTCAGTCTGCTGCAAGAGGCAGTTGATTTTTGTCGCAACCTGCCAATGCCTTATATATTGTATTACGGTACAGAAAAAGGAATGACAAATCGCGAAGACATCTTCTGCGGCAAACCGTATGCCGATGAAATGGGGCGACAACCCTACAATCCCGATGATCCCAACATTCTCCGCTTTTGAAGAAAGGTTTATTTCATGTTTATCGCCTTGTGATTGATGCAAAACCCTACAGGGTGATGCATCAAGCGCAAGGGGTGGATTCCTGTTTTTGTCTCTCCGGCTGACACAGGATTTCCCCAATGCCCCGAATTATTCTATTATTCCCCTTTCTTCAATTCCTCTACAAAACTCTTTGCATTTATCACATTCACTCGAGGAAATGCAATGTGCTTCAAGACATCGAAATGCTTGTCATTTGTTACGATATACTTTGCATTGGCTGCTATGCTACAATCCACAAACTTATTATCATCTTTATCTGCTTGTATCATATTAAATCGATAATAAGGTGAGATAAGTTCTGTGTTATGTGCATTAAGTATAGTTGTAATTACATTGTTGGCAATTTCTGACGTTGTTTTATTGCTGATTATTTCTGAGTACTCTTCAATTATTTCAGTTGATACACACAGCACATAATCTCCGGCAAGAAATCTTTCCCATATAATTCTATATGGACTGATTCTTGGCAGAGACATTAACAAACAATTCGTATCAAGTACTATTCGCTGCATGACCATTTAGTAAGGAGTTCTCAGATGTTCCTTTTCCCATTGACTAATGGTGTCCATGGAGAGTTTTCCATTGACAATGAGGTCTTCAAGTGCAGCGTCAACTTTTTGAGCAAAATAGTTTGTCAGAAGTCTTTCTATGTCAGAAACGGTTTTCTCATCGTTGACATGCGACAAAATCCGCAAAATGTTTTGCTGTGCCGTGTTTAATGCCGTTGTTTCCATAATAATGCTTTTATGTGCAGCAAAGATAGTGCAAGGTGAGAGCAAAGCAAAAGAAATAACTTGTTTTTTGAACACGAGTCAAACAAATCACACAAAACACGCCATGCTTCACCTCGCCCAAAACACGTTACCGAGGGCGTGGGAGCAAAAAACGGGGGAAATGTTTTCGGAATCGCTCGGAGTGGACTAATTTTGCAAGCGGGTCACGCTTTGACTCGCTTTTCTCGTGCGCAACGCTTTATATATACCTATCTATATATAGGCGCAACAATCTATATAGGCGCACCATACCTTCAACCTAATACGAAAAACTTGATGAATCCAACTTCCAACGAAACGAAAACGGTTGCCAATGACCGAGACATGAAATACCTGAAATTGCTGGCGGGAAACTTTCCCACCATCTCCAGCGTGACAACGGAAATCATCAACCTGCAAGCCATCCTCCACCTCCCGAAACCGACCGAGCACTTCCTCGCTGACCTCCACGGAGAAAACGAGGCGTTTGAACACGTGCTGAGAAACGCTTCGGGAAACATCAAACGAAAGGTGAGAGAACTCTTCGGCAACACGCTGCGCGAGGCGGAAATCTGCGAACTCTGCACGCTCATCTACTATCCCCGTCAGAAATTGGAACTGATGCAGCCGGAAGAGGCTGACCGAGAGGACTTCTTCCAAACCACGCTGAACAGACTGGTGGCAGTCTGCCGTTCCGTGTCTTCAAAATACACGCGCTCAAAAGTGCGCAAAAGTCTTCCCGAGGAGTTCTCCTATATCATCGAGGAACTTCTTCACGAAAGTTCTGACGACCACAACAAGCAGGCATACGTCGGCGTGATTATTCGCACCATCATTGAAACGGGACGCGCCGAAGGTTTCGTCATTGCGCTCTGCAAACTGATTCAACGCCTTTCCATCGACTGCCTGCACATCCTCGGCGACATCTACGACCGCGGCACGGGGGCGCACCTCATCATGGACCGCCTCAGCCGCTACCACCACTGGGACATTCAGTGGGGCAACCACGACATTCTTTGGATGGGGGCAGCGGCAGGAAATGCCGCCTGCGTGGCTGCGGTCTTGAGACTCTCGCTGCGCTATGCCAACACCCGCGCTCTGGAAGAGGGCTACGGCATCAACCTCCTGCCTCTCGCCACCTTTGCCATGGAGACCTACGGCAAGGACGAGTGCAAGGCGTTCCGTCCGAAAGAAATCGGCGAAGAGGATGCACTGGAAGAAAAGACCTGCCGCATGATGGCACAGATGCACAAAGCCATCGCCATCATTCAGTTTAAACTCGAGGGCGCACTCTATGACAAACACCCGGAATGGGAAATGCAGGACAGAAACATGCCGGCGCGAATCAGTGCTGACCACACGAAAGTGGAAGTGGATGGCAAGGAATATGCCATGAACGACACATTCTTCCCCACGCTCGACAGCCACGCTCCGACCGCTCTGACGCCGGAGGAGAAGGAACTCATCAAACGTCTGACCCACTCCTTCCGCTCCAGCGAACGCCTGCAGGCACACGTCAGACAACTCCTGGACCACGGCGGAATGTATGGTGTCTGCAACTCCAACCTGCTCTACCACGCCTCTGTCCCGATGGACGAAAACGGCGAGTTCCTCACTGTAGATATCGCCGGCGAGAAGGTGGCAGGAAAAGAACTGTTGGATCGCACGGAACTCTTGGTGCGCACCGCCTACGACGAGAAGGCGGATCCGCAATTCCGCGAGTGTGCGAGAGACTTCTTCTGGTATCTCTGGTGCGGACCGCACTCTCCGCTCTTCGACAAAAAGAAGATGGCGACATTTGAACGCTACTTCCTCGCCGAGAAGGAGACGCACACGGAGGAGAAGGGGGCATACTATCGTCTCCGCTCCGAAGCTAAGGTATGCGACTACATCATGGATGCCTTTGGAGTGAAGGGACCTCACCGCCACATCATCAACGGTCACGTGCCCGTCAGAGCCGCACGCGGAGAAAGTCCCATCAAAGCCGACGGACGCATGATGGTCATCGACGGAGGCTTCGCCAAAGCCTATCACGACACGACAGGCATCGCGGGCTACACGCTGGTTTATCACAGCCGCGGCTTCCAACTCGTGCAACACGAACCCTTCACCTCCACCGAGGAGGCAATTGCTCACGGAACGGACATCCGCTCGACCACGCAAATCGTGGAGATGATGGGACGACGCGCCATGGTGGCTGACACCGACAAGGGCGCAGAACTCCGCGAACAAGTCGCAGACCTCGAAAGACTCCTCGCTGCCTATCGCCGAGGGCTCATCAAGAACTGAAAAATCCCGTCAAAATCTCTCGAACAATCATCGAATCTCTCCTCATCTACGCTTAATCTTTTCATACAGCCAATCCAATTAATGAAATATTAATGAGTCAATTAATGAGCATTAATGGAGCAAAGAATTAAATGTAGAGAAAATTTGAGAGGAGAGAAAACATAAGCCATACATCCATCTTTCTCATGAAATCACTCACCGAACTTTTCCGTATCGGACAAGGACCTTCCTCCAGCCACACGATGGGGCCGCGCAAAGCAGCCGAAATCTATCTGAAACGACACAACCAAGAAAACGGACGCTTCCGCGTCACACTCTATAGCAGTCTCGCCGCCACGGGGAAAGGTCACCTCACAGACTACGCCATCGCACAAGTGCTCGGCGAAGAGAGAACCGACTTCGTTTGGAAACCCGAGACAGTGCTCCCCTATCATCCCAACGGCATGAAATTTGAATTCTGCCCCGGTGCCACAGAACCCGTCACCGACGAGGTGGAGGGAAAGGATGCTTGGACGGTCTATAGCGTGGGCGGAGGAGCACTGGCTGAAGAGGGGGACACGATTCAACAGACGCCCGACGTCTATGACCTGGACCACCTCAGCGACATCCAAGCCTGGTGCCGCGCCGAGGGAAAGTCCTATTGGGAATATGTCGAAGCAAGAGAATCCTCCGCCATTTGGGACTATCTCACCACGGTCTGGGAAACCATGTGCGCCGCCGTTGAAAGAGGCATTGCCCACGAGGGTGTGCTGCCGGGCGTGTTGAGACTGAGAAGAAAAGCACCGGACTATTATATACGTGCCATGGGCTACGGCGACAATCTCCGCAGCCGCGGTCTCGTCTTCTCCTACGCCCTCGCCGTCAGCGAAGAGAACGCCTCGGGCGGAGTGATTGTCACGGCTCCGACCTGCGGAGCCTCCGGCGTTGTCCCGGCAGTGCTCTATCACATTCAGAAATCTCGCCGCTTCCCCATTCCGCGCATCCTCCACGCCCTTGCCACGGCGGGACTCATCGGCAACATCGCCAAGAGCAGAGCCAGCATCTCCGGCGCCGAGGCAGGATGCCAGGCAGAGGTCGGAGTGGCTTGCGCCATGGCTGCCGCCGCTGCAAACTACATCTTCGGCGGTTCACTCGCCACGATTGAATATGCTGCGGAAATGGGACTGGAACACCACCTCGGCATGACCTGCGACCCCATCTGCGGTCTCGTTCAGATTCCCTGCATCGAAAGAAATGCCCACGCCGCAGCACGTGCCTTGGACGCCAATGTCTATGCCACCTTCGCCGATGGCGTGCACCGCATCTCCTACGACAAAACGGTGGAGGTGATGAAACAAACCGGTCACGACCTCCCCTCGCTCTACAGAGAAACCAGCGAAGGAGGACTTGCCAA